>JAIROU010000398.1 GCA_031257375.1 Bifidobacteriaceae bacterium | reverse complement strand
GCCAGCGCGCGGGGTGGGGCGGACCCCGAATCCCCGGCCGGGCCGGGCCGACCCCGGCCCTCGACCGGGGAGGGCCGGCTCGATGGCTGAGGCGGGGAACCCGGTGCCGGTCTGGGTGGCGGGCCGGTACAGCATCCTGGAGGCCCTGGGGTCGGGCGGGTTCGGGTCGGTTTTCAAGGCCGTCGATCAAGAGTTGGAGCGGGTCGTCGCGGTCAAGATCGCCGACCAGATCAAAGACGCCGACCAGGAGTCGTTGGAGCGGTTCCGGCGCGAGGCCCTGGCGGCCGCGAATCTGCGCCACCCGTCGATCCCTACCGTCCACGACTCCGGGCGGCAGGGCGAGGTGGTGTTCTCCGACGGGTCGGCCCGCCGGTTCCCCTTCATAGTGATGGAGTTCGTCGACGGCCCGAACTTGAGGGCCCTGGCCGCCTCCGGGATAGGCGCCGAGCGGTCGGTGGCGGTGGTGTTGGACGTGCTGGCGGCCCTTGAGGCGGCCCACGCCCAAGGGGTTTGGCACCGGGACGTCAAACCCGCCAACATCGTGGTCCCGGCGACCGGCCCGGCCAAACTGGTCGACTTCGGGATCGCCAAACTGCGCGACGCCACCAGCCTGACCGCCGGGGCGGGGCCGGCCACCTACGTGTACGCCAGCCCCGAACAGATCAGGGGCAACCGGCCCCTGGACGGGCGCACCGACCTGTACTCGACCGGCTGCGTGCTGTACGAGTTGTTGACCGGGCGGCGGGCGTTCGACGGGGACTCCCTGCCCAGCCTGGTCCTGGCCCACTTCGAGACCATCCCCCGCCCGCCCGCCGACCTCGACCCCAGCCTGCCCCAGGCCCTCAGCCGGGCGGTCATGAAAGCCATCAGCCAAGACCCCGCCGACCGCTTCCAAACCGCCGCCGAATTCGCCCACGCCCTGCGCCACGCACTGGCACCACCGCCGACGCAGGTGCCGGCGCCGCTGCCATACTCGCCCCACCCAGGCGCAGGTTTGCCCGGCCAGGCCACATCCGGCTACGCCACCCGGCCACACATGGGCCCACCGGCAATCAAGCTCGCACCCCAGGCCGACCCGGCCCCGGTGAGCGGGCTAACAGACCAGATCAGCCCGCCCACCCGGCCGTTCACGGCAACCAGCCAACCCACCGAGGCCGCCCCCGCCCCCGGCGAATTGGTCCCGGCCACCCGACCATACTCGATAACGTCCCAGCCGACCGAACCCGCACGGCCCACAGATTCGGGCGGCGCGCGCCGGGGTCGGCCGCAGGGCCACACCCGAGAGCCCCAGCCGACCGAGGCCGCGCCGGTCGTGGCATCAGTTGGCCGCCAGGTCGCGGCCGCCGCCATCGGCATGCCAGTGTTCTGGGCGGTCGCCGTCATCGTATCGGCATTTGCTGTGGTCAGTGTTGGGGCTGCGTCGGCACCTCGCACGGCCTGGTATCCAGTGATCGCAGTTATGATGATTGCTGGCTGGGCGGCGGGCGGAGCTGTCGGCAGGGGAGCCGTAGGACTCAGGGTCCGCGCCTACCCGACCAATAGCCGTCCCTCCGGCAATTACCTTCTGCGCCTCGTCGCAGCGGCTCTCCCACCCACGGTAGTCATGATTGGGATTGCCGTCCTTCCGCCCGTTTTCACGGCTCTGGCCTTTTGCTTTGCGGCCCTCCCCCTTCTGACCCTGCTCGCGGCGCTGAGTAGTTTGGCTTCCAGTCGGGCACCGAAGCGGACCTGGTACGACAAGCTGTCCGGCACCTGGGTGGTTGACCTGCGCGCGGCCAAGCGCCAGGCCCGCCGGACCGAACGCCAGTGAGGCTCACGGATCAGGCCCGGCCGACCTGGCCCCGCCGACCTGGCCCGGCCGAGCGGTTGGGGCAGTAGCGGCCGCCCGGCCGCTCTGGCTCCCCCGGGCGGAACGCTGGGACCTGCGCCGATGCCGCTTGGCCAGTTGGCGGCATCGGACGCCAGGGGACGTAACTGCCCCCACCCGAACCTCGGCCCCCTCGACCGGGGTCGCCCTGCCAAATGGGGTCCTTCCGGTCCTGTCTACGTGCGTCGGCAGACGTATTGGCCAGTCGGTGCGCCCGCAGTGGTCAACGAGGCTTGGAATGTAACGGCTCTAGTGATACATTTCAAGCGTGAGGGCTTCGACGGCTCTGAAAGAGCTGAACCATCTCACTGCGAGCCAGTGGGGTATGCTGACGACTTCCCAGGCGGCCGCCCGCGGGGTCAGCCGCCTTCAGATCTCCCGGCTGGCCCAAGCCGGTCACCTTGAACAGGTCGGGCACGGCATCTACCGGGACGCGGGCGCGCCGCCGGAACGCTTCGAGGCGATCAAGGCGGGGTGGCTGTCCGTCAACCCCCGGATGGCCGCTCAAGACAGGCTGTCCGCCAGGCCGCTGGACGCGGTCGTGTCCGGAGCGGCCGCCGCTCACCTGCTCGGCCTCGGCGATCTGGTCCCAGAGCCGTATGAGTTCACGGTCCCTGCCCGTCGCCAGACTCAGCGCGGCGAGCTTGCCTTCCGGCATCGGACGCTGCCCCCCGAGAGCCTGACCTGGCGCGAGGGCCTGCCCGTGACGACGCCGGAGCAGACCATCGCGGATCTGGTCGAAGCCCGCGCGGACAGATCGCTGGTGGCCGGCGTGCTGGCCGACGCCGAATCGGCGGATCTGGGCAGGCTGGCGGAACTGCTATCGCCGCTGGCCGCGCGCAACGGATTCGGACGGAATGACGGCGCGGCCTTCTGCGCCGAACTTGAGCGCCTGGCCGGCCGGGACGCCGAGTCGCTGGCCAGATCGGTGGCGGGAACGGATCTGGCGAGGCGCGTCGCCGCGGAGTACCTCAAAGCGATCAACCCGCGAGCCGCCGCCGCGCTCGCGGAATCGCTGCGCCCGCTGACGCGGGCCGTGGCGGACAATCCCGCGCCGCGTGTGGCCCTCGATGCTAGGGCGGGCAGGCGACTGGCCGAGATAGCCCAGCGAACGCGGCTATCGCCACAGCTAGGCGCGGCCACTTCGCCCGCCGGGGCGATCGGCGACGAATGCGCGGCGTCATGACCCGCCACCCGGAGGGCTACGACAACTGGCGCGCCGTGGAGATGGCCATCAAGTCGGCGGCGATACGCGCGCATGAGGCAGATCCCCGTTTGCTCGTGAGCGACCTGATCCGTCAGGCGTATTACGACCGGTTCCTCACCCGCGTGTTCTGGGAGGGCGAGGCGTCGCAGTGGGTGCTGAAGGGCGGCGGCGGGATGCTCGCGCGCGTGCCCAACGCTCGCCGCACCCTGGACGCCGACCTTTACCACGAGGGGTACACCGCTGACCAGGAGGTGGCCGATCTGCGGCGGGTCGCCGATAGGGATCTGGGCGACTTCTTCCGGATTGTGTACACCTCGCACCGGGTGATTCTCGCCCAGGACATCCAGCCCTACACGGAGGGCTACCGGGTCATCTTCGAAGCCAGGCTCGGCCCGAAGCCCGGGGACACCATCAAGGTCGATCTGTCCACGCACGTGGGAGCAACTGACGCGGTCACGGTAGCCGAACCGGCGAACCGCCTGCCGGTTGCGAAGCTCGTGACGGCGCCGTACCGGCTGTATCCCGTGGTCAACCA
>JAIROU010000236.1 GCA_031257375.1 Bifidobacteriaceae bacterium | reverse complement strand
TGTCTCCGATTGGTTCCTGCGTGACCTGCATCGGCGCTTGTATGGCCCGGTCTGGTGTTGGGCTGGGTTGTTGCGCCGCAGGGAGGTGAACATCGGAGTGGCGCCGGAGCTGATCGCCGGGGAACTGCGCGCCAGCTTGGGGACCATGTTGTGGCGGTGGCGTCACACCGACGGTTGGACGGCCCGGCCCATCAAATAGACCCCAGCCACACCGCCAGGACCGCCCCGGTCCACCGGGCGGGCGGCGCCGCGCGGGGCGGGCGGCGGCGTCCCGAGACCGGCCGGCACGGCGCCGACCGACGCAGGCCGGTCAGGCCGATCCCCGGCGCACCAGTTGGACTGGCAGGACGACGGACGGCGCGGCCGCCGCCGGGTCCTCGATCATGGCGGTCAGGGTCCGCAAGGCCCATTCGCCGGTCTGGCGCAACGGCTGGCGGATGGTGGTCAAGTCGAGCGCCTGGGCGATGGTCGAGTCGTCAAAGCCGACAATGGCGAGGTCTTCCGGCACGGCCAGGCCCAGGCGGCGGGCGGCCAGGTGGACGGCGGCGGCCAACTCGTCGCTGTGGGCGAAGACGGCATCGGGCCTATCCCCGGAGGAGAGCAACGCCGATGCCGCCGCCACCGCCTCATCGAAGGCCCGGCCCACCAAGACCGCGCCGTCCGCCGCCAGGTCGAAACCGGCCGCCGCCAGGGCGGCGGCGAACCCCTGGAGGCGCCGGCGCGACGGCGACGCCCAGTCCGGCTGGACCTGGCTGTGGCCGAGGAAGGCGAACCGCCGCCGGCCCCGGCCGACCAAAACCTCGGCCGCCAGACGGCCGCCCGACTCGTCATCGGTCGTCACCGACGGCAGGCCGAACCCGGCGGCATCGACCAAAACTGCTGGCAACTTGCCCTGGCGCAGGGCGGCGGCGACCTCCGGGCCGATCGGCGACGACATCACGATCACCCCGTCGAGCGAGCGCAATGCGGGCAGGCTCTCGAGGACGTGGCTGGACTCGGCGGCCGACTGGACGTCGAAGACGGCCACTTCGACGCGGCGCGCGGGCAGGGTGGTGAGCACCCCGTTGAGGCGTTCGGCGAAGGAGGCGTAGGCGGAGAAGGGCGCGAACACACCGATCCGGCGGGCGCCCCGGCGGGCGCGCGTGGCCGCGACTTCTTTCGGCACGAAATCTAGATCCCGCACCGCGTCGAGGACCCGGCGGCGGGTGCGCGCGGCCACCTTGGCGGGGCTGTTGAGGGTCTTGGAGACGGTGCCGATGGAGACTTCCGCCCGCGCCGCCACGTCGTAGATAGTCGGCTGCTGTGAGTTTCGCGTCATCGGGTCCCCCAGTTCCGGCGTTTCCGGCGAAGGGCGCCGGGCGAGGCGCTGGAACCGGGGCGTTGTGACCGGGGCGGCAATGGCATATGCTCTCCTAAGGGCTTTTGTGAAAGCACTTTACCAGCCCGAGGAAACGACCGAGGAAACGACCCGAGGAAGGGCGCGCGAATGAGCACCACGTATCCCGCGCCCGTCCGGCTCGGCCCCATGATGGCCGTCTACTTCGCCATCCAACTGGTCGTCAACATGGCCAACGGCGGCGCCGCCACCTACCTGCTGCCGCTCTGGCTCCAAGACATCGACCCGTCCGCCAAGGTCGCCAACTACGGCCTGGTCGGGACCATGGCCGCGACCTGCGCGATCATCGCCCAGCCGGTCTGGGGGTCGATCTCCGATAGGACCCGCTCGCGGTGGGGCCGGCGGGCGCCCTGGATCGCGGCCGGAGTCGCCGGGCTGGCCGCCTGCGTCGCCGCCCTGGGCGCCACCCGGACCGTGGCCGTGATCGTGGTGGCGGCCTGCGGCGTGCAAATCTGCTACTCGATGTTCTCCGCGCCCCTGACCGCCATCGTGGCCGACCGCACCCCGGTCGAGCGCCGCGGCGTCATGTCCGCCCTCGGCGGGGCCGGGGCCTACCTGGGGGTGCTCGGCGGCGTGCTGGCGACATCGGTCTTCGCCGCCCGCGCCCAGACCGGCTTCGTCGCCTGCGCCATCTTCGCCGCCGTCCTCGGCGTCCCCCTGGCGGCGGCCCTGCGCCGCGACTCGCGCGAGCTCCCCCGCCCGCCGCGTCAGCCCTTGCGAGCGATGCTCGCCTCCTACTGGGTCTCGCCCCGCCAGCACCCCGATTTCGCCTGGGTCTTCGCCGCCCGCCTGGTCCTGATCACCGGCTTTTGGGGCATCTACTCGTTCCTGCTCTACCTGGCGCAGGATTACTGCGGCCTCTCCAAGGACGAGGCCGCCAGAATCTACCCCCTGCTCTCGGCCGTCCTGATGGCGGCGATCCTGATCGCCATCGTGCCCGGGGGCTGGATCTCCGACCGGCTCGGCCGTCGCAAGATCGTCGTCATCGTCGCCTCCGGCCTCGTCGGCCTGTCCGTGATCGTGCCGCTGACCAGCCCGACCATCCCGGCCCTGGCCGCCTCGCTGGTGATCGCCGGCCTGGGCTTCGGCGCCTACCTGTCCGTCGACCAGGCCCTGATGACGCAGGTCCTGCCGTCCGCCGCCGACTCGGGCAAACAACTCGGCATCCTGAACATCGCCCAAGCCGGCGGCCAGGTCCTCGCGCCGGGCGTGGCCGCGCTGGTCATCAACCTGGCCGGCTACCGGGGCCTGTACGTCTTCGCCGGCGCGTCGGCCCTCGCCGCCATCGCCCTGGTCGTCCCGATCAAGTCGGTCCGCTGACGGCCCGCCGTCAACAACAGAAAGGTACGCCCGATGCCGTCCCCCAGCCCCCGCCGGGCCCTCGCCGTGGCGCCGCGCCGACCGAGCGGCCCCGCCAGTCCCGAACCAGCCAGGAGTGAACGATGCCGCTCGACCCAGTGATCAAACAAGCCCAGCGGGCGGCCCGCCGGGTGTCCGGCAAACCGGCCCGCGACCCGGCCGGGTGGCGGGAGCAGGCGGCCCGGGTGGACCGCGAGGTCTTCGCCCCCTTGATGCAAGACGCTCCCAGCGGGGTCACGACGCGCGACCTGTCCGTTCCGGCGCCGGGGCGGCCGGCCGTCCGGGTCCGCCTCTACACCCCGGACGGCGAGCGGGAGCGCGGCTGCTTGGTGGCCTTCTTCGGCGGCGCCTTCAGGCAGGGCGGGCTGGACTTCGCCAGCGTTGACCGGACGAACAAGGCCCGGGCGGTCGGCGCTGACGCGGTGGTGGCGGCCGTCGACTACGCCCTGGCCCCGGAGCATCCCTATCCCGAGGCACTGGAGCAGGGCTTGGCGGTGGTCAATTGGCTGGCGGCCGGGCACGCGGCCGGGATCGACCCGGCGCGCCTGGCGGTGGGCGGGACGTCATCGGGCGCGAATCTGGCGGCGGCCGTGGCGCTGGCGGGCCGCGACCGGGGCGGGCCCCGCCTCCGGCTCCAGCTGCTCGAAGTCCCGACCCTCGACCTGACCGGGCAGCACCTGTCGCGCGGCGTGGCCTGGCGGATGGGGGCGCCGCCGTTCCTGGTGGCGCGCGGTCTGAGGGCGGTCGCCCGCGATTACCTGGGCGAGGTCGCGCGGGCGCGCGAGCCGTATGCCTCCCCGCTGCTGGCCGACGACCTGTCCGGCCTGCCCCCGGCCCACATCTTCACCGCTGAACACGACCTTCTGCGCGGCGACGGCGAAGCCTACGCGGCCCGCCTCCAAGCCGCCGGCGTGGCAGTCGACCTACACCGCTTCGCCGGCCAAACCCACGAAAGCTCCTTCTACACCCGCCCCCTAAAACCCGCCCGCCTCTGGCAAGAGGCGGTAATCAAGTCCCTAACCACCCACCTATCCCCCGCCGCCCCCTAAACCCGGGGACGGTCCTTTCGTCTCAGACTCGGGGACACACCTTGGCCCGCGCACCACAAGACGCAAAACGCCGCCTCCGGCGCGTTCCGCAGCGCCCGCACCCGCTGCGAGGCAGGCGTGCGCGCCCGTTTCGGTTCGCTGTTTCTTGTCCCCGTTTCCGGTTGGGGCAGTTACGGCCGCCCTCGCCCGATGCCGCCGCCGGGCCGTCCGGCGTTT
>JAIROU010000177.1 GCA_031257375.1 Bifidobacteriaceae bacterium | reverse complement strand
CCAACTGCGAGTCGTCCAGCGCGTGGTCGATGAAATGGCGCCGGGCCACGATCACGTCGTGGCCGGAGGCCAGGAACGCCCCGGCGGCCTCGACCAGCTGCTCGGTCGTCAAGGGGCGGGCGGGCGGTTGGCCCATTGCCGTCAGCCGGGCGGTCAGCACCTTGTCGACGTGGGCGCGCCCGGCCGGGCTCGCGACATAGGCCTGGGCGGCGCGCGCCAGATCGGCCGGCAGCTCGTAGCCGTAATTGGCCTGCCAGTAGTCGAAGGACAAGATCTCGAACAGGTTGGGGATGCGCCGGAACTCGGCCGTGGTCCGCTCGAGGTCCTCGGCGGCGGTCAGCAGCCGGACCGGCCATGGCTGGCCTAGGTCGGCCGGATCCGGCGGCATCACCAGGCGGGCCTTCTCCGGCGGCGTGTCGCTCTGGCGGCCTGGGCAGAACACGCAGTAGGCGCCCTCGCGCCCAGGGTCCAGCGCCTCGGCCCGGCGCTCGCCCAAGCCCAGCGGCCGGCGCCCCCGCCCGGCCACCGTCCAAACCTCGGTGCCGGTGAAGGGGTTCAGCTGCTTGACCGTGCCATCGGCCAAAACGTCGACATATTCGGGTTCGCGCATCCAGGGGGCCACCATCCAACCGTAACGGGTGGCCAGGACCGCCGCCGATGCCGCCGGGCAGCCCGGCCGGGGTCAGGCGGGGCGGCCGGGTTCAGGAGGGCCGCCGGGTCGCCCGGCCGGCCTCGGGCGGGGTCGCCACGTTCGCCGCCGATGCCGCCGGGTCGCCCGGGCGGCCTCAGGCGGGGCGCCCCGGGGTTAGGACGGTCCAGCCGGCGGCGGTCCAGGCGGCCCGGTCGAGGACGCCGCGGGCGTCGACCACCTGGCGGGCGTCGGTCCATGAGGCGACTTGGGCGGGGTCGAGCTCGCGGTACTCGGGCCATTCGGTCGCGACCAGGACCACGTCGGCCCCCCGGACGGCATCGGCCACCGTTTCGGCGTAGTTGAGCGCGGGGTGGGCGGCGCGGGCGCTCGGCAGGGCCGCCGGGTCGGTGGCGGCGACCTCGGCGCCGGCCGCCGCCAGGGCCTCGGCCACCAAGATGGACTGGCTGTTGCGGACGTCCGAAGAGTGCGGCTTGAAGGCCAAGCCGAGCACGGCCACCCGCGACCCGGCCACAGGCCCGTCGAGGGCCCGCTGGGTCAACTCGACCACCCGCGCCCGGCGGGCCACGTTGATCTGGTCGGCGGCCGAGAGCAGGGACTTGGTCAGGGGCGCGTCCAACTGCTCGGCCTGGGCGATCAAGGAATGCAGGTCCTTGGGCAGGCAGCCGCCGCCAAACCCGAGGCCGGGCTCTAGGAAGAGCCGGCCGATCCGCTGGTCGAGGCGGAGCGCGGCGGCCACGTCAAAGACGTCCGCCCCGGCGGCATCGGCCAAGTCGGAGATCGCGTTGATGAAACTGACGCGCAGGGCCAAATAGGAGTTGGCCGAGGCCTTGACCAGCTCGGCCGACTCGTAGGACATTTTCAGCCGCGGGCTCCCGGCCGCTAGCAGGTCGGCGTAAACCTGGTCCAGCACGTCGGCCGCCGCCTCGCCGCCCCAGCCGCCGATGCCGTCCACGTCGGTGCCGTCGTACAAGGACCCCGGCCACGGGCGGCCGAGGCCGTAGACGATCCGGTCCGGGGCCAGGGTGTCGTGGACGGAGTGGCCCTCGCGCAAGAACTCCGGGTTCCAGATCAGGTGCGCGCCGACGTCCGCCAGCCCGGCGGCCAGCGGCCGGGCGGTGCCCACCGGCACGGTCGACTTGCCGACCACCAGCGCGCCCGGGCGCAGGTGGGGGATCAGCGCCTGGGCCGCCAGGTCGAGCGCTGACAGATCGGCCGCCAACGAGCCCGGCGCCTGAGGCGTGCCGACGCAGACGAAGTGGACGGCGGCATCGTGAACCCGGCCTATCTCGGTGGTGAACGACAACCGGCCGTCCGCCAAACCCCGGCCGAGCAGATCGTCCAACCCGGGCTCGTAGAAGGGCGCCCGGCCGGCCGCCAACAACTCGACCTTGGCCGGGTCGATGTCCACGCCGACAACCTCATGGCCGAGCCAGGCCATGGCCGCGGCGTGGACGGAGCCGAGGTAGCCGCAGCCGATCACAGATATGCGCACCCGCCTACCTTACTGGGCTTGCTGGGGGAAGTATGATCGCGTGTGTGAAGTCGAGCCCGCCCCGTCCCGGCGTGAGCGTGTTCCTGACCGTCCGCAACGAGGCGGCCCACTTGGAGCAGGCCGTCGACCGGATTTTCGGCCAGGCGTACCCCGGCCCGTTGGAGGTCGTGATGGCCGTCGGCCCGTCCGATGACGACACCGCAGCCGTCGCCGGACGTCTGGCCGAGCGCTACCCGGCTTTGCGGACGGTGCCCAACCCGAGCGGGCGGACCCCGCAGGGGTTGAACCTGGCCTGGCGGGCGGCGACGCACGAATACTTGATCAGAGTCGACGGCCACTCGCTGCTGCCCGCAGGATACATCGAACGGGCGGTCGAGCTGCTGGAGTCGACCGGGGCGGCCAACGTGG
Source organism: Bifidobacteriaceae bacterium (assembly GCA_031257375.1). Taxonomy (GTDB): domain Bacteria; phylum Actinomycetota; class Actinomycetes; order Actinomycetales; family WQXJ01; genus JAIRTF01. Next base: position 1,456 of record JAIROU010000177.1, on the reverse strand, counting down.
GCGGCTTGATGGTGCCGGAGGGCACGAGGCCGTTCCAGCGGGCGGTCGCCCGGGCGATGTCCAGCCCCTTCGGGATCGGCGCCGAGTCGTTCCACACCGGCGGCCGGGCCGGTCCGGCCAAGTCCGTCTACCTTGGCAGCTTCCGGCGCCGCGACCTCGAAGAGGTCGGCGGCTTCAACGAGGACTTCGCCCGGGCGCAGGATTGGGAGCTCAACCACCGGCTGATCGCGGCCGGGAAACTGGTCTGGTTCGACCCCCGGCTGGGGGTGGTCTACCGGCCGCGCGGCACCTGGGCCTCGCTCGGCCGCCAGTTCTACGCCACCGGGCGCTGGCGCTGGCGGGTCATCAAGGCCTATCCGGGCACCGCCTCGGCCCGCTACCTGGCCCCGCCGCTGGTCACCTTGGCGGTGGCGGCGGGATTGGCGACCGGCCTGTTCGGGATGGCCCGGCGGAGCGGGTCGCTGGCGGCGGTGCTGGCGCTGCCCGGGCTGTACGCGGCCGGGGTGACGGCGGCGGCCGGGCTGGCGGCGAAGGGGCTCGACCGCCGGACTCGGGCCTGGCTGCCGGTGGTGATGGCGACCATGCACATGGCCTGGGGGGCGGGCTTCTTGCGCGCCATCGGGGAGGGATGGAGCCCGGGACAGCCGTCAAGGCCTTCTTGACGGCGCTATCCTGTGGGAGGCCGCATGCGCCCGGAGCGAGTTCCGGGTCCCGAAGAAAGGACAGTGATTGGCCAAAAGTGTTGGCGGGTCATCCAGGACCAGGGATGAGCTGCACGTCTACCAGGCCGGCCGCGGCGGCTTGCCGAGAATTGGCCCGTATCTGCGCGACCTGGTGGCGCGCTGGCCGTTCGCGGCCGAGTTCTCGCGCTCGTCGATCCGCTCGGCCCACACCGACACCGTCTTCGGCCAGCTCTGGCTGGTGATCAACCCGACGCTGCTGGCGGTGGTCTACTTCATCCTGGTGGTCATCTTGACCAACACGGCGATCGCCGACGGCGGCCCGCTGCTGGTCCAAATCTGCTGCGGGCTGTTCCTGTACACCATGTTCCAGGGGGCGGTCGCCGCCGGCGCCGGCTCGGTCACCGGCGGCGGGGCGCTGATCTCGCGGATGGCCTTCCCGCGCCTGCTGATGCCGTTGGCGGCGGTGCGCACGTCTTTCTTCCGCTTCTTGCCGACCCTGCCGGTGTTCGCGCTGCTGAAGCTGATCCTGACGAAGGGCTCCCCGGCCAGCGCCTGGGGCTGGGAGATGCTGCTTTCGATCTACTTCATGCTGTTGATGGTGCTGTTCGCGGCCGGCCTGGCGGCCTTCATGGGCGCGCTGCAGGTCTACTTCCGCGACGCCTCCAGCTTCCTGCCCTACTTCTTGCGCATCTGGATGTACCTGTCGCCGGTCCTGTGGCCGGTCACCCGGTTCCCGCCGGGCCACCGCCTGTTCGCGCTGATGCTGTGCAACC
>JAIROU010000097.1 GCA_031257375.1 Bifidobacteriaceae bacterium | reverse complement strand
CCCAGCACCAGCACGGCCGCGACCACCCAAACCAGCGCCCGATGCCGCCGCCGCGCCTTGGGCGGCGCCGCCCCGGCGGGCGGACGGGCCGGCGGGGGGATCCTGGCCAACGGCAAGGCTTGGGTGCCGCCGGTCCTGCCCCCCGGCCGATCGGTCGGCACCGGGTCGGTGGCGCCCTCCCCGCCGCCCCCGGCGGCCGCGCCGGGCGGACTCCCGTCGGCCCCGGTCGCGCCGCCCGGCCCGTCCGCCTCAGCCGCGACCGGGGACACCCTGACCGAGTCAACCCCGACCGGGGACGCCCCGACCGGGGACGCCCCGACGGCCTCGGCCGAGACCGGGGGCGCCGCCCCAGGCCCTCCCACGCCGGGCGCGGCGGCGCCACCTGGAGCCGCGCCGGCGGCATCGGGCAAATCGCCTTCCTCCCCCAAAGCCGGGCCGGGGCCGAAACCCGGCGCCCCCGGCGCGCGCGCCGCGACGGCATCGGGAACCGCCCGCCTAACCGACCTGAGCAGTCCCAGGGCGGCGGTCGCGTCGGGCGGGCGGCGGGCCGGGTCCTTCGCCGTCAGGGCCAGGACCAGCGCGTCGACCTCGGCCGGGAGCCAGCCGACGCGGCTGGAGGGCGCCGGGAAGTCGGCGTTGACGTGCTGGTAGGCGACCTGGATGGGGGCCTCGGCGACGAACGGTTGGGCGCCGGTCAGCAGTTCGAACAGGACCACCCCGGCGGCGTAGATGTCGGCCGGGGGGCCGGCCCGGCCCTCGGCGATGAGTTCGGGGGAGAGGTAGGCGACGGTGCCCAGGACGACGCCCGATGACGCCGCCGTGACCTCGGAGACGGCCCGGGCGAGGCCGAAATCGGCCACCTTGACCCGGCCGTCGCGGCCGATCAGGATGTTCTCCGGCTTGATGTCGCGGTGGACGAACCCGGCCGCGTGGGCGACCGCCAAGGCGTGCATCACCTGGATCATGAAGTCGAGCGCCTGGCCGACCGACGGCAGCCCGGAAGACAGCATCAGAGCGCGCAGGTTCGGGCCGTCGACCAGCTCCATCACCAGGTAGGGGGCCTCGCCCCAGGTGCCCTGGTCGTACACGGCGACGATGCCCGGGTCCAGCAGCCGGGCGGCGGCGCGGGCCTCGCGGCGGAAGCGGTCGACGAATTTGGGCCCCTCGGCCAGGTGCGGGTGGAGGATCTTGACCGCCACCGGCCGGTCCAGCCTCAGGTCGGTGGCCCGGTAGACGGTGGCCATACCGCCCCTGGCCAGCCGGGCCTCGATCCGGTAGCGGCCGTCAATGGTCTGGCCGAGCAGGGGATCGGTGGGGGTCGATGTCACGTGCGCGAGTCTACGGCCTTCGGGCGGCCGGGGCCTAGTTACGCGCCGGGGCGAGGAACCAATCGGCCATTTGGCGCAGTTGCGCCTGGCCGTCCGCGTCCAGGCGGGAGCGTTCCATGACCTCGAAGGCCCGCTGGCGGCGGTCGGAGATCATGGCCTCGAGCTCCGCCACCGCCCCGGACGAGCGGATGACGCCCTGCAGGTAGCGGACGCGGGCGTCGACCGGCGGGGCGTCGCCCCGGGCCAGCGCCCCGGCGAAGGACCGGCGCTCGGCCGGTCCGAGCAGGCGCAGGGTCAGCCCCACCAGGACCGTCCGCTTGCCGTCGATCAGGTCCTGGCCGACCGGCTTGCCGGACACCTCCGGATCGCCCAGCGCGCCGACTATGTCGTCTTGGAGCTGGTAGGCCTCGCCCAGGAGGATGCCCGCCTCCATCATCAACTCGGCCTCCGCCACCGCCGCGCCGGCCCCGGCCGCCCCCAAGGCCAGGGGCGCGCCGGCCAGGTAGCGGGCGGTCTTGGCCCGGATCGTGTCGTTGGCGATCCGGATGATCTTGTCCGGGTCGTCGGCGTCGGCGATGTACGGCCCGAGCGTGTCGAGGGACTGGCCCATCATCTGTTCGATTCTGGTCAGTTGGTGGATTCGTCGCATGTAGTCCGTCTGCTCGCCGCGCAGCCCGTCGAGGGCCTCGCTGAAGACGTTCTCCGAGGCCACCAGCAGCACGTCGCCGATCATCAGGGCCAGGCAGCGGGCCATCCGGGCCGAGTCCCCGGCCCAGTTCGAGTCCTGGTGCACCCGCGCGAAATACTTGTGCAGCGACGGCCGCCCGCGCCGGGTGGCCGAGCGGTCCATCAAATCGTCGTGGATCAGCGAGGCGTCTATATACATCTCGTGCGAGGTCGCCGCCAGCGCCATCCTACGGATCGACAACGCTTCGGCCGCGTCGGGGCCGCCGTGGAGGAGGTAGGACAGGCCCATCAAGCGGCTGACTATCTGCTTGGAGCCCTGGCGGGCGTGATTGATGCCGTCCGCCCCGAGCAGCGCGCCATAGCCGTAAACCGACAGCGACCGGATAGTCCCGGCCATGTGGAGGTCGCGCTCGTGCTCGGCCCGGGCGACGAATTGCTCGACCGTCGTCACCGGGGTCCATCCCGGATCCACCACCGTCACAGCCCCAGCCTAGTCCGCACCGATCTGGCGGTGATAGTCCAGCCGGTTGCGCCGCGCGTCGCCAGATCAAGGCCGGCGATCCCCATGACTGACCTGGTCAACGTCTTATGACGAACTCGGGTTCTCCCCGAGCGGCCCGGTCGGGGCGGTCCGCGGCGGCCTGGCGCGCCGAAAGGCCCGCTTGGCCACCGGGCGCCAGCGCGACGGCGGCGGGGCCGAGGCCCGCCGCACGCACGGCCTGGTCGAGCAGGTCGAGCCGTTTTTCGCGGACCAGGCAGCCCGCGCCGAAGCGGCAGGCCGCTCGAAGCCGCCGTGGCAGGACTGGATTGCGCGCGCGGCCCCGCCCGGCCGGCCAGGCGCGCCGTGGCGCGGGCGCCCCCGGGGCGGGTAAGTTGTCCGGGTGGGATTCCTCAACGCCATCAGGGCTGGCGCCCCATCGTTGTCTTTCGAATTCACCCCGGCCAGGGACGCCGCCGGGGCCGAGGCGCTGGCCGAGCGCGCCGCCCGGCTGGAGTCGCTGGCGCCGGACTTCGTCTCCGTCACCTACGGCGCGGCCGGGAACACGGCCGACCGCCTTGACAACTCGATCCGCGCGACCGCGCTGCTGGCGCGGGCGACACCGGCCGCCCGACTGGCCCACTTGACCCTGGCCGGGCATTCGCGGGCCGAGTTGGAGCAGATCGTGGCGCGCTTCTTGGCCACCGGCGCTGAGGGTTTCTTGGCCTTGCGCGGCGACCCGCCGGACGGGCCGACGGCGCCCTGGCGGGCCGCCCCGGGCGGGCTGACCCACGCCTTCGAGTTGGTCCGCCTGATCCGCGCCCTGAGCCCGGCGCCGATCGGTGTGGCCGCCTTTCCGCACGGCCACCCGTCGGCCGAGTCTTTGGAGCACGATGCCGCCGTCTTGGCTTTGAAGCAAAGATCCGGCGCCGATTTCGCGGTCTCCCAGGTCTTGTTCGAGGCCGAGGCCTACTTCCGCCTACGCGACCGGGCGGCGACGGCCGGGGCTGACCTGCCGATCATCCCCGGGATTATGCCGATCACCGGTTCGGTCCGGCTGGACCGGGTCGAGACCTTCTCAGGCGGGCCCCTGCCGCCAGCCCTTTCCGAGCGGGTCGCCGCCGCCGCTTCGGGCGACGAGTTGTCGCGGGCCGGGCTCGAGTGGAGCGTCGAATTGGTCCGAGACCTGCTGGTCGGCGGCGCCCCCGGCGTCCACTTCTACACAGTCGGCGGCGCCCAAGCCACCGAGGCCGTCTGCCACGCCCTGGAACTGAAGGGCGCCCGCCAGCTGGGCCGCCCCCAGCCCTGAACTCGGGGACGGTCCTTTCGTCTCAAACCCGGGGACACTCCCTTTGTCAGGACGCCCTGAACTCGGGGACGGTCCTTTCGTCTCAGACCCGGGGACACTCCCTTTGTCAGGACGCCCTGAACTCGGGGACGGTCCTTTCGTCTCAGACCCGGGGACACTCCCTTTGTCAGGACGAACGGTCTGCCGATGAGGCGGCTG
>JAIROU010000075.1 GCA_031257375.1 Bifidobacteriaceae bacterium | reverse complement strand
CCGCTCGACGTCTACGCCGACCCGGCCACGCTGTTTGTGGCCGACTTCATCGGCAACCCGCCGGCCAACCAGTTGCGCGTGCGGCGGCGCGGGGGAGCGTTGGAGTTGGCCGACGCCAGCGCCCGGCTCGCCTTGGCGCCGCCGGACGCCTTGGCCGATGCCGCGGAGCACGTTTTGGCCGTCCGGCCGGAGTCGATCAGCCTGACCGAGGTCCCACCGGAGGCGCCGGGCGCGCCGGGCGCCGCGGGCTCCGCAGGCGTCGCGGGGCAGGCCCGGATCACCGCCTGCGCGCCGTCCGGCCGCGACCTCGCGTACACCGTCGCCCTGGGAACCGCCGAATTGTGCGTCTTGGCCAGCCCCGACCGCCCGATCCCGGTCGGGGCGCGGGTCGAGATCGGCCTGCCGGCCGGCCGGGCCTACTTCTTCGCGCCGGACAGCGGCCGGAGGGTGGCGTGAGCCTGCGGCGGCGGTCGGCGCCGGCCAGATTTAGAACGCCGCCCCGGTTCTTGACGCCGCTGGCCTTCCTGGCGCCCTTCGCGCTGGGCACGCTGGTGTTCGTGTTCTACCCGATCATCGACGTCATCCGGCTGTCGTTCCTGGAGGACCACGTCTTCTTGACCGGCCAGTTCTCGCGCGTCGGGCTGGGCAACTACGCCGCCACCTTCGCCGACCCGCACTTCGCCACGGCCGTGCGCAACACCACCATCTACGCCGCCGTCGTCATCCCGACAACGCTGGTGCTGGGCCTGGCGGCGGCCTGGCTGTTGAACCGGTCGTTCGTCGGCCGCCGATTCTTCCAGACGGTCTACTTCCTGCCGCTGGTGACCTCGGCCACGGCCATCGGCCTGGCCTGGCGCTGGATCTTCAACTTCGACTACGGCGTGCTCAACTACGCCCTGTCGCTGGTCGGCCTGCCGGGCGTGAACTGGCTGAACGACCCGGCCTGGGGGCTGGCGGCGCTGATGATCTACGGCGTCTGGTCGATGCTCCCGCTGACGACGGTGCTCTTGCTGGTCGGGATGCAGAACATCGACCCGCGCTACGGCCTGGCGGCGCGGGTCGACGGGGCCGGGGCGCTGGCCCGCTTCCGGGCCATCACGCTGCCGCTGCTGGCGCCGTCGATCGGCCTGGTGCTGATCGTCAACCTGATCACCTCGGCGCGGGTCTTCGACGAGTTGTTCCCGCTGTTCAACGGCAAGCCGGGGGTGGCCGGGTCGCTTTACACCATGGTCTACTTCATCTACGACTCGTTCTTCAAGGCCAACGACTTAGGCAAGGCCTCGGCGGCGGCGATCGTCTTCTCGCTGGCGGTTTTGGTCCTGGCCCTGCTCCAACTGCGCCTGCAACGGCGTTGGCGGCACTGACCATGTTGACTTTGAAGCGCCTGACCGGCCGGACGCTGCTCTACCTGACCCTCGCCGTGGGGGCGCTGGCGATGGCCTTCCCGTTCTTGTGGATGGGGCTGTCGGCCTTCAAGACCCCGGCCGAGATCGCCGCCGTCCCACCGGTCTGGTGGCCGGAGCGGTTCAGCCTGGAGAACTTCGCCCGCGTCTTCGAGGTCGCGCCCTTCGCCGTCTACCTGCGCAATTCGCTGCTGGTGACCATCGCCTGCGTCCTGGTCACCCAAGTGGTCTCGATCATGGCGGCCTTCGCCTTCTCGGCCTTGCGCTTCAAGGGCCGCGACTGGATCTTCGCGGCCGTCGTCTCGCTGATGGTGGCCCCTTTCGAACTGCTGATCATCACCAACTACGCGACCATGGCCGACCTGCGCCTGATCGACACCCTGCCGGCCCTGGTCCTGCCGTTCGTGTCCTCGATCTTCTACATGTTCATCATCCGCACCACCTTCCAGTCGGTGCCCGAGGGGCTGTACTGGGCGGCCCGGATCGACGGCGCCTCCAACTGGCGCTACCTGTGGACCATCTTGGTGCCGGTGGCGCGGCCGACCATCACCACCACCTCGCTGCTCAACGCCATCGCCGCCTGGAACGCCTTCATGTGGCCGCTGCTGGTCATCAACTCGCGGGACAAACGAACCTTGCCGGTCGGCTTGTACTCGTTCATCACCGAGGGCGGCGTCCGCTACGAACTGCTGATGGCGGCCGCGACGGTGGCGGTGCTGCCGATGCTGCTGGTCTTCGCCGTGGCATCGAGCCAGATCATCCAAGGCATCGCCAGAGGCGGGCTGAAAGGCTAGGACATCATGACAACAACTGTGACCCTCCATTCCGGCGCCCGGACGATCGGCGGCGTCTGCGTGTCGGTCGAGCACGCCGGCGCCAAGGCGGTCCTCGACTTCGGCTCGCCCTATGTCCCCGAGGCCCAGGTTTTCGACGGCCGGGTGGAGCCGCGCCAGCGCACCTGGGTGGCCGATTCGATCCGCCTGGGCCTGTTCCCCAGGGTGGACGGGGTTTACGCGGCCGAGGACTTGGGCATCGGCGGGGTTGGCGGCATCGGCGGGGTTGGCGACACGGGCGGCTTGGTTCCGGCCGAGCGTTCCACCACTGAAACGGCCGTTTTTGTCTCGACGCTCTACCTGGACCATATGGCCGCGATCGGGGCGGTGTCGGATCGGGTGCCGGTGTTCCTCGGCCCGGCCGCCCGGCAGATCGAACTAGCCATGGAGACCTGCGGGCTGGGGGTGCGGTCGCGGCGGTCGGGCTACGAGTCGTTCGAGTTCGACCGGCCGGTCCGGGTCGGCGCCATCGAGGTTCTGCCGATCACGTCTTACACCGACGGCTTCGGCTCGTGCTCGTTCCTGGTCACCACGCCGGACGGGACGGTCCACTGGACGGGCAACCTGACGATCGACGGCTTCGACACCGGCAACGCCCTGGCCGAGGCCGACCTGCTCCGCGAACGCGGCCTTGACCTGCTGTTTTGCGACGCCACGCGGTTCTCCTTCGCTGACGAGCTAAACCGCGCGGCCGGTCCCGCCGGCCTGGTCCGCCCGACCCTCGCGCCCCCGCCGGGCGCGCCGACGACGGCCGAGTTGGACGACTTGCTGGCGCGGACCATCGCCGAGTGCCGGGGCCTGGCGGTGGTCAACGTCTACCAGCGCGAGTTGGCCTCGATCCGCAAGCTGCTCGCCTACGCCGCCCGTGCCGGCAGGACGGTCTTGTTCGAGCCCGACGCAGCGCACGTGGTCCGCCAGTGCCTCGGCCTGAAACCGTCCGTCTACCTGCCGGATTCGGCCCGCTTGGCCGCCCCGGCGGGTCGGCCGGAGTGGTTGGCCCGGCTGTTGGCCGAGTGCCGCGTTGTCGCCAAGGCCGAGGTCGCAGCCGACCCGCGCCGCTTCCTGGTCCAGAACTCCTACGCAAACATCTTGGAACTCCTGAGTCTGCCCAGCGCGGGCGGGGTCTACATCCACCTTGACGGCGAGCCGGTCGGCCCTTACGACCCGGCCTGGGACAACATGACTCGGATCCTCGACCGGGCGGGCTTCGCCCTGGCCCGCTTCGACTACAACGACGTGGTCGGCCACGCCTTCCCGGGGGCGGTCAAGTACTACGTCGACCGGGCCGACCCCAAGGTCTTGGCGCCCTGCCACTGCACCCGCCCGGAATTGCTGACCGCCGCCCGCGCCCGCCAGTTCCTGCCAACCGACGGGCTGGCGTTCTCTTTGACCGACCTCTGATCCGCGACCAGAGCCGGCATCGGCCGCCTCTGGCCCACTCGGCCGGGTGCCGGTCATTGATCAGCGACCCGGGGCCGCCACTTTGGCATAGCCCTGCCGGGGGAGCGGGCGGGCGCGGCGGTCAGGTGACGCGGACGCCGTAGATTTTGAGGGAGTAGTTGGCCACCACGATCATGTCGCCGTAGACGGCCGGGGAGGCCTCGGTGTTGGCGCCGATCGAGATGGCGTCGAAATCTTGGCCGGTCAGGGGGTCGAACAGGTGCATCAGGCCGGCCGAGTCGCAGAAGACGCCGTATTGGAGGCCGTCTGTGGACATGATGCCGACCGGCGAGGACCACGAGTAGTTGGCCAGGTCGCGCCGCCACTTCAGGTCGCCGGTGGCCGTGTCGAGGGCGACCAGGGCGCCGGAGTTGCCTGCGGTCTTGGCGACGTTGAAGATGACCAGGCCGGCGGCCTGGCCGGCGCCCAGCATCGGCGTGGCCACCAGGCCGCCGTTGGTGGTCTGGTCGTAAACCGCCGGCACGTCGTACTGCCAGACCAACTCGCCGGTCAGGGCATCTATCTTGCGCAGGTTGGTGACCCCAGCCGACCCCCGGTGGTCGATCTCGTTGCCGACGTAAAGGTAGGCGCCGACCTGGCCGTCGACGGGCTCGACAACGATGGTGGCGTCGGCGTCATCGTCCACCGGCCGTGCCCAAACGTTGGTCAACGTGATGGCGTCCCAGGCGGCCAAAACCCCGTCGTTGTCCTGGCTGAAAACAAGGTTGCGGTAGGCGGCGAGCGAGCCCTCGACCCCGTGGCGCGAGGAACTCGGCGCCTGGAAGCGCAGCTTGGTCAACTGCGGATCGACCGTCACCGCCCCGGCCGCCGGGTCGAACCGGGCGTTCAGCTTGGCCTTGTAGATCAGGCCGTTCTCGCCGCCCTCGACCAAGTAGTCGGCGGCGGCGTTGATCAGCGCCGACGAATCGAAGGCGCCCCAGCCCGAGCGCGGCGAGTCGGGGTCTTGGCCGGGCCAGCCGGCCACCTCGCGCCCCTCGATCAGGTCGAAGATCCGGTAGCGCCAGGGGCAAGTGGTCCCGTTCCGGTCCGGCAGCCCTTGGCCGGCGTAAAGCAGGGGATAGCCCCTGGGGTCGATCGAGCCGGTGCCCTTGAACGGGCACGATCCCTCGATGGCCGGCTTGGTGACGGCGCCGGTCCTAAGGTCGAGCCGGTGGATAACGCCGCCGAAGACCGGGTAGAGGACCTCCACGAAATCAGGGTCGGAGGCGAACGGCTCGGCCAGGCCCATGGCGGCGCGGGTCTCGGCCGGCCAGTTGACGAGCAGCGGTTGGCCGGTCCAACCGGCGCCCGGCCAGACCGACCCGAAGGCCTGGACCGAAGTGATCGGGTGGGTCCACTCGATCTGGAGCTTCTTGGCGCTGATGGCGGCTTGGCCGTAGGCCGGGGCGTCGCGGTAGTTGTTCCCCCGGAAGGTCAGCACTCCCGGCACCTGGCTGAAGCCGTCGCCATCGCCCCAGGCCAGGGCCGTTTCAGCGTCGTTTTGCCCGATGACGCGCCAGGTCAGGTCGCCGCCCGCGCCGGTCATCGGCCGGGAGAACGACTGCTCGCCGGTGGCGGCGGGCGGGGTGTAGCCGGGCAGCTGGTCGAGGGGGATCGGGGCGCTCGGGTCCGCCATCCAGGCCGGGATCGGGTCCGGCGGGGCCGACTTGAGGACGGTCAGGGCCTGGTTGGCGGATGCCTGGGCGGTGGCGGTCTGGCGGGCCTGCGGGGTTTGGCGGTGGTCGGCGCAGCCGACCACCAGTCCGGCGGTGGCGGACAGGGCCAGGCCGAGGGCGATGGCACGGGGGAGACGCTTCACTCCGGCAACTGTAGACCCTGGCCGGTGGTCGCCGCTCGTCGCAGCGCGGCCCGCAGTCCCCAAGGCGGCCCTCGGGGCCGGCCGTGACCGCCCGTGGCCGCAGACGGCCGCAGATGGTCGCAGATGGTCGCAGATGGTCGCCCTGAGATCGTCCGCCGTCCCCGGCATCGCCAAGTCGGCCGCCGCCCATGTCGCAAAGCCGGCGGGCGCCCGGCCGCGGCGGGCGGCGGCCGTCGGGCCGGTCGGTTGGTAGTCTCGGACAATGCCCGCCGCGCCGCCCGCCCATCCCTCAGGCGCCCGACCGCCGACGCTACCGCCGGACCGGGTGCCCCGCCACGTGGCTGTGGTCATGGACGGCAACGGCCGCTGGGCGGCCGGGCGCGGGCTGCCCCGGACCGAGGGCCACCGGGCGGGCGAGGAGGCCCTGGTCGAAGTGGTGGCCGGGGCGATCGAAGCCCAGGTGGGCTGGCTTTCGGTCTACGCCTTCTCGACCGAGAACTGGCGGCGGACGCCCGCCGAGGTGCGGTTCTTGATGGGCTATTCGCGCCAGGTGCTGCGGGCCAGGCGGGACCTGTTCGACTCCTGGAACGTCCGCGTGCGCTGGTCCGGCCAGCGCCGCCGGCTCTGGCCCTCGGTGGTCACAGAACTGGTCGAGGCCGAGGCTCTGACGGCCGGAAACACCGGCCTGACCCTGACGCTGTGCGTCAACTACGGCGGCCGGGCCGAGATCGCGGACGCCGCCGCCCGCCTGGCCGCCGCCGAGCGGCCGATCACCGAGGAATCCTTGACGGCCGACTTATCCACCCCGGACGTGGACCTGTTCTGGCGCACCAGCGGCGAGGCCCGCCTGTCGAACTTCCTGATCTGGCAGGCCGCCTACGCCGAGTTGGTCTTCACCGGCAAGCTCTGGCCCGATGTCGATCGCCGCGACCTGTGGGACGCCATCGTCCAATACGCCGACCGCGACCGCCGCTACGGCGCCGCTTGACCGAGAGGTTCCCAACCTCCCAGTGGTGAATAACCACCGCCCGGCCGTGTTGACGTAAGCAGGGCGCAGCGCTGCCCCCCGCCCGAACCGTGAATCGAAGTTCCCGGGATTTTCATAGTCCGCGTTAGGGCAGGTCCCGGGAGGAATCGGGAAACTGCGCGCGGTCGATGATGGCCGCAAGATCTGTGAGCCGGTGGACATCTTGTTCCGGCGCTTCTGCGGGGACATGACTGCCGTCGAACCGGAAACCTGGATAATCGATCGCTATGAACGGCCCCGCTTCGGGCGATTCGCCGCTCCCCGAGCCGGTACCCGTTGCCGCAGAAGGACAAGCTTCCAGGACGTCAAGCAACTCCGCCTCAGTGACGGTCGGGGCCACCAGCGCGGCTGGCGAACTGACCCAACCGTCAGCCACCGGCGCCGCTGGATCTTTGGTTTGGGTCAAGCCGTGCTCACGGGCGCAGCGTGCCCAAGCGCGAGACGCATCAGCGCGCCGCTCCTTCTCGAGGACCTCGGCCTGGACTCGGTCAGCTTCCGGCACGGGCCGGTAGGGATTCTCAGCGAGGCACCGGACAAGCGCGTCGGTGTGGTCCACCGATCCGATGATTAGAACTGGCGCGTGGTCGCCGTCCGCTTGGCCCGCTCCTCGCTTCTCCCACAACGCGACCAGAGCCGCATGGTCGGCTGCGTATTGAGCTTCGGTCTTGCCATCGGTTCGGTTCACCATTAGGCAGCTTTGGGTGTCGCAGTAGACGTACTTGTCCGGCGCGTCAGGCTGCAGCCGCAGCTCCCCGCTTGCCCCCTCGATCACAGTCGTCGCGATCCCGGCCGCCTCGAGGCAGGCCGCCAAGGCTCGTGGGTCAGATGTCACCACCTCGCTCGCCCTGGGCGATCCCAAAGACGCGACTTCGTCGGCACCGGTTCCTTCGCAGCCGACGGCCACTGACGCGGCGACCGCAAGTCCAGCCCAGGCGACCACCCATCCTCGAAGCTTGCCAGGCCAGTGAACCACCGGACCTCCAGCTGCCTGTCGGGCGATCCGAATGGGACCGAGGGAGCGCTGGGCGCGGTTCCTGGCAAGGCTCTGTTTGCCCTTCGCGTCTCCGCTGGTCAGCCTTCGGTTAACGCTCGCCAACACGGCCGGAGCGTGGCTACTCACCACGTTCTTGGCCGCGCTCAGTGGCGACGCGGGCACCTCCAGGACGCGGCTCGGCCCCACCGCAATTCACGGTGTCCAAGAAGCCGTCGTCGGCGATCCTCTGGCGCACCTCATCGTCCACGGTCGACGTCGGCACCACGGCCAACTCCAAAGGCTCCGAATCCTCCACGAATTCCGCAGTGGAGCAGATCGCTACCACGGTCCAAGCGCTGCTCGCCGCATCCGCCCCGCTGTATGAAGGCTCCTCGCCCACAAGGGGTGACACGTCTTGGGTGTAGAGCCATTCATCTGTCGGCACATGCGGAGCGACCTGGTCGAGCGTTAACCCCGGCACGTCTGCGGCCCTCAGCTTGGCGGTGTCGCCCGCAACGCAGCCGACCGCGCCCAGCAGCACCTCAGCGGTGATAACGGCGGCTGCGGCGACCACGCTGGGCGACAGCGCGGTCAAGCGCGAGAAACTATCCGCAGGCAAACGAGTTTCTTCCTGGGTCGAAGGTGTACAGCCACCCGGAATACGTCGGGGGGTTGGGCTTCGCGTTTCTTCCTGCTGGCGTGTAGGTCTTCTGAACCCTGTACTTGTGCCGCGTTCCCATAGCCCAAGCCCTCCAGAGTTGGTTTTTGCTCATCTTGGGCGAGGTGCACGACACCGCGACGCCCACAGTGAGAGCGCTCGATATCCCGAGCGATGCCGTCACGCCTTCGCGACTCACCCCCGTGCTTATCTGAACGGACCGCGTAGCGGCGGTGCTCTTTGAGGCGGTGCAGGTTCCGCCCGCCGTCAGAATCTTGCACGATGCGAGTTCCTGCGTCTTATCGACGTAGTAAGTAGTCTTGGTCTTGTCCACGACTTTGTACACTGTCTTTGCCGGATACGGGACCGGGGTTTTCGCGCTAGCCGGAGCGGCCTCCCCAATGAGGCCCAGGGCGCTCAGCGCCAATGCGGATGTGAGGACAATTGACAATCTCTTGAATCGGATCATTGCGGGCTCTCCTCTGCAAGGCCGACCGGATCGGGGCGAACCGGCTACCGCCGAAAGTACCAGGGTTGGCCCCCCCCGTCAACGGCATTGGTAGTCAGGGGCGCGGTGTTCATTCCCACAACTTCATTCCCACATCGCGGCTAGACCCGGCGGGGGGGGGGCGCCGTCGGGGCACTGTCCGGACAGCACGAAGGCCTCGGTCCATGACCAAGGCCTAAGGCAGTACGAGAGGCGATGCCG
>JAIROU010000068.1 GCA_031257375.1 Bifidobacteriaceae bacterium | reverse complement strand
ATCTTGCCCGAGGTGGGCGCGAGGTGCAGTTCGCCCAGATACAGCGGATCGGACGGGTCGGCCGCCGCTGGCTGTGCGATGACCACCATGGCGGCCATTGCGGTCGCGGCGGTGGCGAGGGATGCCAGGGTCTTCCTGGCGGTTGTGCGGAACATCTTGTTTCCTCCTTGTTGGTGGTTTGGGTTGCTGGTTGGTTGATTGTTGGATGGGATGGTCATTGCGGTCTCCCCCGCCCTACGTGCGGACATAACCGCTCTTGTAGGTCGTGGTGTCCCCGCAGTTGGGGATGGTGCCGAAGCCATAGGTCGTGATGACGGCGCTGGCCTGGCAAACCTCCGAACTGGCGCCCTTGAAGGTGTCCTGCAACAGCACGTCCTCAGCGGAGGTTCCACTCAGACGTGAGGTTTCGACCACGTTGTAGACCAAGCGATCAACCGGGAAAGCCGGGTTCAACGCCGCGAACCTGACAGGCGGGACCACGCCGAGGAAGTCATCATCGATCGCCCCGAGGCCGACGATGTTGCCGGCAATGGTGTTGGGAACCACCCTGTTGTTTTGGGCGATCCACGAGGCGACCGAGAATGGCACCAATTCGCCAATCGCGTCGATCTGCGAACCGTCGTTTTCCTGGACCAGATCGCCGATCCAGGAGACGTCGGCATCGGTCAGGCCGATCGAACTCAGGAAGAAGTTCCTGGTGCCGGAACCGGTTTGGGGCAACCGCGGGATGTAGGTGCGGGTGACCCCGTTCTTGTCCAAATAGGTGGTGACGTCTCCCTTGTAGATGTCCGCCAGGTCGTCAAGGGTCAATCCCGTGGGCACTGACGCATCGCCATAGTCGGAGTAGGCGTAGCTGACCGCGTCCGCCGCGAAGGGGATGAACGTCAAGTCAGTGCCTTCGACACCTGGCCCGCTGGAGGACCGAGCGAAGTCCAACTGGTCTTCGATCTCTATTCCGCCGCTGACCGGCCAGGTGTTGTCCCCGTCCGGGTTGATCGAGGCCGTCAGGGCGCGCAACCCGTTGCCGGACCCGTTGGGACGGTTGAAAACCACGCCGTCCTCGCGGGTCTGGATTGTTGCCGAGCCGACCGCGTAATAAGACCCGATCACTTTGTCGCCGCCAATCGTGATGGCCTCCCCGAGGGCGCCCATCACATATTGGGTGGTGTCGCTGCCGGTGCCGGTCAGCGGTCGGTATTCGCCGGGATCAGCCGAGGCTGATGTGGCGGCGAACGCCACTACGGCCGAAGCCGTCACCAGTGCGCCGATGGCGCGCCTGGTGGTGTTTCCTTTCATTTTTCTCTCCTTGTATGCTGGAAAGCTGTGCGGACGCCCGGTTGGGCGCCGCCTGACGCCCTCGTCTCGCGCTTGCGTCTGTCCAGGACGCGCGGGACGGGGGCCTTCCTTTGCGACCGGCTTGTGGCCGTCCGCCGGGAAGCTCTTGGGGAAGGATCGGATCTGCGTCATGGCCTGACCTCGCGGCGGCGGCGCAGCAGCAGCGGGCCGGCCACCAGGCCGGCCGCGCCCACCGCCAGCGGGGCGGCCAAGGCCGCGCGGGCGGGCGTGGCGGTGCTGGCGGTCTGGGCGGCGGCGACCGCCTCGGCCTGGGTGTACACCACGGCTGGACCGCTGGGCGCGTCAACGGAGGATCCCGACGTGCCGTCAGCAGGGGCAGTGTTGCCCGCCGTCGAGCCCAGCGACTGGGACAAAGATTGGCGGCTCGCGCCCGCAGTGGTGGAACTGTTGGGCAAGGTGGCGCGCCCGGCATCGTCCGGGTCCGTGTCGTCCGGATCCACATCATCAGGGTCCACGTCGTCCGGGTCCCCGTCTGGAGGCAGGTAGTCGCGGACCGTCTGGACGGCGGCCAAAGCCTGATCCCACAGGTTGTCCGGCAGTGGCAGGTAGCCCTCCGGCAATTCGCCGATGCCGCCGCCGGTCACCTGCCCGGTGACGACGGCGTAGGAGATCAAGTCGGCGTACTGATCGCGGGCGGCCTGGTCGGTCCCGGCCAAGTTGACGGCGGCGTAAAGGACCGAGGTCAACGGATAGGCGTTGTTCGGCAATTGGGCTGGATCGGTCATCGTCACTCCTGCGACTTGACTGGGGATTTGGGCTGCCAAGGCGGCCGTCAACCCGGCCGAATCGGCCCTGACGAAGACGTCCCGCTGGTTCGGCAGTTGGAGCGCGGCGGTGGCCAAGCCGTAGCGGGCGGCCCCGGCCGCGTCGGTGAACCCGGCCACGAAGACGCTGTCCTGCCTGGAAAGGCCGTCCGAGGCCCAATCGCCCACGCCCACGGCCGTCATCTTTGCCGGGTCCCACAAGGTCTTGGAGCCTTTGTCGCCTCTAAAGACCATCCGCGCCGCAGCGGCCAGGTTGGCGGCGTATGGCCGCGCCTGCAAGATGTCGTAGCGGTATTGAACGGCCGGGTAAATCAGCATCGGCGGCAACTGCGTCTCATCAGCCTTCATAAAGGCGTCCACCGGTGCGTCGCAGAGGCAGAGCGGCGAGCCGTCGGCGTTGGCCAGACCAACCTGGCGCCACACGGTCCGGCCGCCGGCGTCACGCTGCGCCACCAGGGCGGGAACGTAGATTCGCTGGCCGGAGTCCCAGGCTTGGCCGTCCTCAAAGACCGGCACCTTGGCGTCCGGGTGGCCTTTGGGCAGGTAGTAGGGGTTTATCGTCATGCCGGAATTGGCCTCGTCGCCGGGCAGGACATTGTCCGGCTCGCCGGACAGGAAGGCCCGGGCGGCATCGTCGGCCTGCAGATAGGCCCAAAGCTGGGCGATGGCGTCAGCCGAGTTCGGACCGGTCATCACCAGGCTGCCGCCCTCGGTCAGGCTGGCGCCGGGGTTCAGCGCCCGGAACTCCGGATCGCTCCACAGGCTCGTCGGGTTGGTGCTCCACGGCCCGGGGTCGATCTGGCTCGCATACCAATACAGGCCTTGCTCATGCTGATACGAATGAGTCATCATCTTGGCCAGCAGCCTGGGGCTGAGCCGGATGTCCGTATGGCGGACGCCGTCGTAGTTGGCCAAGAAGGCGATGACGGCACCGCTGACCGCCACCGGTGCGTAGACCAGGTCGGCCTCGGCCAACTGCTCAGGATCAGACCCTTCCAGCAAGTACTGTTCGGTCAACGGCCGGGCGGTGATTGCCATGTGGGCCTGGCCGGACAGCAACTGGCCGCGCACCGCCACGTCAGAACCGCTGGTGAAGGCGTAGGCCGCGCCGGTGGACTGGCAGAGCCCGGCCTGCCAGGAGGCGAAGGCCGCCGCCGCCGCCTCCGAGCCGATCACCAGGCGCTCAACACTGCCGGGCGGGCAGGTTGAGCCAGTGGTTCGGAAATCAAGCGGCACCACCAGCCGATTGGCCCAATAATCGCAGTGCGGGTTGACGGGCGAGTTCTGCTGCAGTTTGTCAACGTTGCGCGGGTAAGCAGTGATCAGGCACTCGTCAGAGGCGGCCGACGCATGCAGGCCGCGCGGCACAATCACCAGCCAGCAGCGCAGGGCGCCGGTGGCCTCGTCGCCGCAACCTAGATAGGGCTGGCTGGCGGCCGACTGGGTCTCGAACAAGAATTGGGCGGTCCCTGATCCATCGACGAATTCGGCCCGTTCATTGGCCGTCTCAGGCCTGACCACCTGAGCAAGCTCGAGGCCACGATCCCGGCTGCTGTCCAGGGTCGAGGCGTACTCCCGGCCGACCGCGTCCCGGAAGGGGACGTTGTGCATGGACGAGCCGCCTCGCGTTGTGACGTTCAGATTCACGCCGGGACGGCCGGGCGTGCTGGTGTTCGCCACCGACCAGGCGCCGTACAGGCAGTTCTTGTAGAACTCGGGATCAGTCGGGTCGCCCCAACACTGCATGGCCTGAACGAAATTGACACCCATGGTGATGGTGCCCGCGCCGGTGGCGACGCTTTGAGTGGGGCCGGGCATGCCCGTGACAGTCACCCCAATCGCCTCGTCCACCAGGTCGCGGGTCTTGGCAACGGTCACCCGGACATCTTTGAAGTCGTTGTAATGAATCGCTGACCGATCCCGTTCCGGCTGGTATTGCTGCAGGTCGGCGCTGTTGCCACCGGCCCAGGCGACGGTCAGCGGGGCTTGCCTGGCGGCTGCGGCCGGGGGCGCGGGCAGCACCGCCAATCCGATCAAGCCGACCGCCGTCAGCGCCAGCGAGGCGGCCGCCAGCGGGCGGGCGCGTCCACGCCGGTCCGGCGCCCGGCGGCGGCCGACGCGGTCGGCGGGTGATGGCCGGCTCATGGGAGGCCCGGTCCTGGGTTGGGGGCAGGGGTCCGGCCCAAGTTCGGCGCTGGCAGGCCGGACAGGCGGCCCCGGCGGCGGCCGCGTTTGGCCCACAGCGGCGGGATGACCGCCGCCGCGACCGCCCCGGCGCCCGCCCCCAGCATCACAAGCCGCGTGGCCGCCGAGGACTCGGGCGCCGGGATGGATTGAGGGCTGGCCTGGGCGATCGTCAAGGACTCGGCTTGGTCCCCGGCTTGGATCACTTCTGAATCGCCGGCCGAGGACAGATCGCCGGTCCCGGCGCCGCCGCCCCCATCGGCGCCGGGAGCGGCGCCATCGCCGGAACCGTCGCCGGAGCCGGAACCGCCACCGGAGCCGCCACCGGAACCGCCACCGGTGTTGGTGTTGGTCCCGGCCGCGCCGGTCGGGTCGGACTTGTTGGCGGTCTGGTCGGGCGGCAACTCCGTGGCCCCGCCGGTGCCGGCGGTGCATTGGGTGGCGCCGGCCCGGTCGCAGTCCGGAGGCAGGGGCGCCTTCTTGGCCAGGGCGTTGCCGTTCGGGTCGGCCGGGTCGAGGGTCGGGTTGTTGCACTGGGGGATGCCCTTGATGACCGGGTCCCCGCCCGGGATGCGGTCGATCTGGGCCTGGCCCGCCACCACCAGGTTGACCGGCAGGGGGCTGTAGCCCAGGGCCTCGGCCTGCTGCTGGCCCTCGCACAGGAAGTAGGCCCCGAAATCGGCCAGGGTCAGGCCCTTGTCCTCGGTGAACCCGGCCTCCAGGGCCATCGGCAAGATGATGTAGGAATAGCTCGACAGCGGGTAGGAGCGCGAGTCCGGGTTGGTGTAGACCTGGGACAGGTCCTGGGTCAGGTAGTCCGGCGAGGACTGGTCCTGGTTGATCTTGGCCGCCAGCAGCGCGACGGCCACGTTGTAGGCGGTCGGCTCGGAGTAATAGCCGGCCGAGTTCAGCACCTTGGCCACCGGGAAGCCGGCGTTCAGCGCGTACGAGTACTCCACGAAGGTGATCGCCCCGACGGCGTGCGACTGGGCCACGTAACCGGCCACGCCGTTCGACCCGGACCGGGCGACGAACCCGGAGCCGGCCGCCACCGGATAGTTCGAGGTCACCCCGCAGTGCCCGTTGATCATCGGCCGGCCGACCCGCCCGCAGTAGGCGTCCCAGACGGCGGTGTGCTCCTGGCGCAGCCAGATCGACACCTGCGCGGTCGCGCCCGAGCCGTCCGAGCGGACCACCGGCACTATCGGGATGGACGGCAGGGCCAACGCCGGGTTGTCGGCTTTGATCGCCGGGTCGTCCCAGGCGGTGATGACGCCGGTGAAGATTTTGGCGATGACGTCGCCCGACAGCCGCAGGTTCGTCACCCGCTTGCCCCCCACCACCAGGTTGTACATGAAGGCCGTCCCGCCGGCCACGATCGGCATGTAGGCGAACTGGCGCTGCGGCCGGGCGTCGCCCTCGTTCGAGTTGGCGATGGCGTAGGGGATCTCCGAGACGCCGAAGTCGGCCGTGCCGTTGGCGAACTCGTTCCGCCCCTGGGACGAGCCCGACTCGTTGTACCGGATAGTCCATTTGTAGTTGGCCCAGACGTTGGTGATCCACTGCTGCACCGCGTTGGCCGACCAGGTTGAGCCCGAACCGGTCAGCGGGGCGTGCACGGCCCCGACCGCCAGGGCCGGGCCTGACGAGCCAGCCGGCCCGGTCAGCCCGCTCGCGATCAGCAGCGTCAGGCCGACCATGGCCAGCGCCCGATGCCGTCGGCGCCCGACCGCCGCGACCGGCGCTGTGGGCGCGGCAGGCGCAACCACCGCCCGCGCCCGATGCCGCCGGGGCGCGACCGGCGCGGCGGCTGCGGCGGACGCTGTGGGCGCGGCAGGCGCGGTGAGCGCGGCGGCGGTCGGAACCGGCGCGTTGGCAAGCGTCATCGGGCACCTCCCGGGGACGCCGGGAGCGGGCCGGGACCGGGCTGTTGCTGGGCGTCTTCGAAATCGTCCACCGCCTGACGCAGCGCCCGGCTGGCGAAACGGCTGGCGTCGCGGGCCGAGGCCGCGGCGGCCCGGCGCTGGCCGCGCGGCGAGAGCACCCCGGCGCCTTTGCCGCCCAGTTTGCGGGCCGCCCAGAACAGGCCGAAGACCATCGCCATGAGCACCGCGGCGGCCCCGAAGCCGCGCGCCACCTGAGTCGGCTCGGACGACTTGACCAGCGTGAAGGTGGCGAACGGGAGCGAGACCATGGGGCCGGAGAAAGGGTTGAAGTTGAAGAAGGTGGTGTAGCCGGCCGTCAGCAGCACCGGCGAGGTCTCGCCGATCCCGCGAGCCGTGCCCAGCACTATGGCGGTCGTCAGCCCCGACTTGGCGGTCGGCAGGACGACATGCCAGATGGTCCGCCACCGGCTCGCGCCGGTCGACAGCGACGCCTCCTTGAGGGTCGCCGGGACCAGCCTCAGCACCACGTCGGCCGAGCGCACAATGATCGGCAGGATCATGATCGTGATCGCCAGACTGGCCGCGAAAGCCGACTTGTCCAGTCCGAACGCGAGCACGTAGGTGGCGTAGATGAACAGCCCGCAGATGATCGACGGCAGCGCCGTCATGGCCTCGACCACGGTGCGCACCAGGCGCGCGAACGGGGACGGGAACTCGGCCAGGAAGATCGCGCAGGTCAGCCCCAGCGGGATCGAGATGGCCAGGGCGAAGGCGATCATGATCAGCGTCCCGATGGCGCCGTGGGCCATCCCGCCCAGCGTCAGCGGGGTCAGCGGCCCGGCCATCGACATGTCCTCGGTCCAGAAGTTCAGGTGTTTGAACGCCTCCGACCCGCGCAGCAGTGTGAACACCACCACCACCGCCAGGGCCGCCAGCAGCACGATCGCCGCCGAATGGATGACCACCCCGGCGACGCGGTCCCAGATGGCCACGCGGTCCTCGTCCAGGCTGATCAGCGCCACGAAGAAGACCAGGAACAGGGCGTAAGCCGTCAGCGCGAACATCAGCCCGCCCCGCCCCGGCGCCACTTGGGTGAACAGCCAGAACGCGCCAGCCACCGCCGCCGATGCCGCGCCCGCCACCCGCAGCAAATCCTCACGTCGGATTTTGGCCAGGTTGCGGCGGGTTTCCGGCGGCTGCGGCCCCCGCGCCGCCTCCGCGCCGGGCAGATGGGTGCGGGGATAGCGCTCGGGGTTGAGCGGCCGGCGGGCGACCGCGCCCGCCGGCCCGGCGGTGGGGGCGGTCGGCATCGGCGGCCCGCCGCGGGCCAAGACCCCACCGGGCTGGGCGTGGGCTGGGGGCGGAGCCGTCGGCATCGGCGGCCGGGCGGAAAAGCGGGCCTCGCCGGGCTGGGCGTGGGCAGCGGGCGGAGCCGTCGGCATCGGCGGCCGGGCGGAAAGGCGGGCCTCGCCGGGCTGGGCCGGGGCTGGGGGCGGCGGGAGCGTCATCGGCGGCCTTTCAACTCGACTCTCCGGAACGGGAGCGCTGGATGATGATCCCGGCGCCGAAGTTGACCGCCATGGTGACGGCGAACAGCGCCAAACCGGCCGCCATCAGGGCCGACAACTCGAAGTTGGAGGCCTCGCCGTAGTGCAGCGCGATCAGCGACGAGACCGAGTTCGTGCCGGTCGACAGAATCTCCCAATTGATGACGAAGATCGGGGAGATGACCATGTAGACGGCGATGGTCTCGCCCAGGGCGCGGCCCAGGCCGAGCATGGTCCCGCCGATTATCCCGCCCTTGCCGAACGGGTAGACGACCGACCGGATCATGCCCCACTTCGACGCTCCCAGCGCCAGCGCCCCCTCCCGCTCCCCGACCGGGGCCTGGGCGAAGACCTCGCGCATGACCGAGCAGGCGATCGGCGCCACCATCATGGCCACCACCAATCCGGCCAGGCAGGCCGAGGCCGTGAAGACCGTGGGCGTGGCCAGCGGGTCTTGCGGGTCGAAGCGGTCGACTTTGAAGATCGGGATCCACCCGAAATGCGCGCTGATCCACTCCGCCACCGGCAGCAGCCGCCCTTCCAGCCAGAACATCCCCCACAGCCCGTAGACCACCGAGGGGATCGCGGCCATCAGATCGACCACGCCGACCAGGAAGGACCTGACGCCGGTCGGGGCGTACTCGCTGATGTAGGTGGCCGTGCCGAGGGCCAGCGGCAGGGCCACGGCGATGGCGATCAGCGCCACCGCGATGGTCCCGAACATGACCGCGGCGATCCCGAACCTTCCCGAATTGGGCTCCCAATCCTGCTCGGTCAAGAACCGCCCGCCCGCCTGGCTGATCGCCTCGGCGCCCCGGATCGCCAAGAACACGCCCACCAGGGTCATGATCGCCAAGACGATCAGCCCGGAGGCGTGCGCGCCGTAACGGAAAACCCGATCGGCGGGGCCGTTTGCGGCCTTGAGCCGGCGGGGCCGGTCCGGCCCGGGTTCCGATTCGGGCTGGCGCCCCGGCGACCGGCTGCCCGGCGGCTGGCTGCCCAGCGGCGGCTGGCTGCCCGGCGGCTGGCCCACCGGCGGCCGGGGCTGCCGGGCTCCCAGCGCCGGGGCGGGCGCGGGCGGGGCACTTTTGATCATGAACACTCTCACTGGCGAAGACTCTTGACTATGTGGCGGCCGCCCTCGCCCAGGTCTTGACGCGATCGGCCGGGGTCCCCCGATCCCGCCTAAGAGGCTTTCAGCCCGGGGTGAACGGAGGTTGAACTCCAACTGACCGCCCGGCAAACCTTGGCCCAACTCTCGTCTTCGCCCACCTGCGGCTCCGGCCCGCGCGGGACCCGGCCAGGCGCGAAATGCGACTTTGACGCCGATCTGCCCCAGGTGGGCGCGGCCAGACGGGGCAGATCGATCACAAACCCGCAATTCAACCCCGAGGCGCCCCGCGCCTGGCCCACGCGGGACCCGGCCTGGGCCAAGTCGGCCGGCAATTGGGTCAGGGCCCGAAGTAGCGGCTCAAGAACCGGTCGCGGAGGCGGTCGAACCCGGCCGCGCCGCCGGATTCGATGGCCGCCCGCATCGAATCGACCAGCCGCACTGTGAAACGCTCGTTGTGGATCGTGGCCAAGGTGTATCCCAGCAGCTCGCGCGACCGCAGCAAGTGGTGGACGTAGGCCCGCGAATAACCCGCACAGGTCTGGCAGTCGCAGTCGGCGTCCAACGGGCCGAAGTCGCGGGCGAAGCGCGCCCGGGTGACGTTGTAGCGCCCGTCCGCCGAATAGACACCGCCGTGACGGGCCAAGCGCGACGGGGCCACGCAGTCGAACGTGTCGGCCCCGGCCGCCACCGCCGCGAACAGGTCGTCGACCTCGCTGATCCCGAGCAGGTGGCGCGGCTTGGCCCAGGGCAACTCGGCGCAGACCCAGCCCACGATGGCCGCCAGGTTCTCCTTGACCAGCGCCCCGCCGATCCCGTAGCCGTCGAACTCGCGCCCGCCCGCCGCCAGCCGGACCAGGCCCCGCGCGGCCCCTCGGCGCAGGTCCTCGAACTGAGCCCCCTGGACCACGCCGAACAAGGCCTGGTAGGGCAGCCCGGCCCGCGACTCGGTCAGCCGGGCGTGCTCGGCCAGGCAACGCTCGGCCCAGGCCTGGGTGCGGGCGACCGACCGCTCCTGATAACTGCGGGTGTTCATCAAAGTGGTGCATTCGTCAAAAGCGAAGATGATGTCCGCCCCCAGCCGGTGCTGGACCCCCATCGAAACCTCCGGCGTGAACCGATGCCGCGACCCGTCCAGGTGCGAGCGGAAGGTCACCCCGTCCTCATCGACCGCCGCCAGCCGCTCCGAGCGCTTGGCGATCACCTGGTCGTCAGCCAGCCCGGCCGTGTCCATGGCCAGGACTTTCTTGAAGCCGGCCCCCAGCGACAAGACCTGGAAGCCGCCCGAGTCGGTGAAAGTCGGCCCCGCCCAGTTCATGAACGCCCCCAGGCCGCCGGCCTGCTCGACCACATCGGCCCCCGGCCGCAGGTACAAATGGTAGGCGTTGGCCAGCAGCGCCTGGGCGCCGAGCGCCGCCATCTGCTCGGGCGTCGCCCCTTTGACCGCCGCCGCCGTCCCGACCGGCACGAAGGCCGGCGTGGCGATGCGCCCGTGCGGGGTCACGATCACCCCGGTGCGCCCGGCCCCCGCCCCCAGGCGCGCCCGCACCTCGAACCCGAAGCCCGCCCCAGTCGATCCCACAGCCAGGAATCCTGCCATACCCGCGCCCCCGCCCGGTCCCCCGCCAAGACCGGACGCGCCGTGCCGCCCGCCCGCGTCACGGCATCGTCCCCCGGTCCCCCGCCAAAACCTGCCGCACCGTGCCGCCCGCCCGCGGCACGGCATCGTGCCCGGCAGACGTCCCGACCCCCGTGACGCCCGCGGCCCCGGTCCCGGACCCCAGGCGGGCCGACCTGACGCAAGGTCATTAACGCATCACAGGCGTGGCGAAATCGCCGCGCTGACCTGCCGTTATGGGCGGTGGGCTGAAAATCCGGGCCGGTTCGATGAGGTAGGTTTGGTAGCGGCGCAAGCCTATTTTCCGTATCTTAAACCAGGCGCCTGGAGGTTCTGAGTGAGTTCAGGGATTCAAGAGCGGTCTGACGTCGATCAGATCCCGGTGGCGAAACGGCCCGCCACCTCGCCGCCGCCCCGTCCGCAGACGTGGTTGCTGAAAGTCATCATGGCCGCCACCGGTTCGGTCTTCATCATGTTCCTGCTGTTCCACCTGGCCGGGAACCTGAAGGTGTACCTGCCGGACGACCCGCAGGGGCACTTCAACGAATACGCCCACTGGCTGCGCGGCCTGCTCAACCCGCTGCTGCCGGGCTCGACCTTCCTGTGGATCTTCCGGGGCACGCTGGTGGCGTGCCTGATCCTGCACGTCTACTCGGGGCTGACCTTGTGGATCAGGGCGCACCGGCTGCGCGGCCGCCACCCCCGCAAGGTCCACGCCACCAAACACCACCTGATCGGCCGGACGATGCTCTGGTCCGGCCTGATCATCCTGACCTTCATCGTCTTCCACCTGCTCGACCTGACGATTGGGCGGGTCGTCGAATCGAAGCAATTCTCGACCGCCCCGACCTACACCTTGACGCATGGCGCCACCACCACGGAGGTGACCGACGCCTACGCGAACCTGATCCACTCCTTCGAGCGCTGGCCGGTGGCCGCCTTCTACGTCCTGGTGATGGTCGTGATCGCCTTCCACCTCAGCCACGGCATCTGGTCGATCGCCAACGACTTCGGCGCCACCGCCCACCGCGTGCGCTCGCTCATCTTGCTGCTGGCGGACATCGTGGCGCTGGTCGTGGTGATCGGCAACGCATCCATACCGCTGGCCGTGCTGGCGGGGGTGATCGCATAATGAACGCCCGACCGCAGACCGCCGCCGCGCGGGCGGCCAACCCGTCGGCCGGCCCGGCGGCAACCCAACAGAAAGGCGCCTCAGTGGCCATCGACATCGATCAAATGCGGGTCGTCGGCCGCCCGGTGGACGGCCAAGTGCCGGACGTCCACCCCCGGGACGCCTGGACCGACCGCAAGCTCCACTACAACCTGGTCAACCCGAACAACCGCCGCCGGTTCAAGATCATCGTGGTCGGCACCGGCCTGTCCGGCGCCGGGGCGGCCGCCGCGCTCGGGGAGCTCGGCTATGACGTGGAGGTCTTCTCCTTCCACGACGTTCCCCGGCGGGCGCACTCGATCGCCGCCCAGGGCGGGATCAACTCGCCCCGGGCGCGCAAGGTCGACAACGACTCGATCGACCGCTTCGTCAAGGACACCGTCAAGGGCGGCGACTACCGGGGCCGCGAGCAGGACGCCTACCGGCTGGGCGAGGAGGGCATCCGGGTCATCAACCACATGCAGGCCATCGGCACGTCCTTCGCCCGCGAGTACGGCGGCCAGTTGGCCACCCGCTCGTTCGGCGGGGTGCAGGTGTCGCGGACCTATTACACCCGCGGCCAGACCGGCCAGCAGCTTGAGCTGGCGGCCGCCCACGCGCTGTCGCGCCAGGTCGCGGCCGGGACCTGCAAGCTCCACGCCCGCCAGGAGATGCTGGACCTGATCGTCAAAGACGGCCGCGCCCAGGGGATCGTGGTCCGCGACCTGGTGACCGGCAAAGTCCGGGCGCAGACCGCCCACGCCGTCATCTTGTGCACCGGCGGCTACGGCAACATCTACTACAAGGCCACCCTGGCCAAGAACTCCAACGCCACCGCCATCTGGCGGGCCTACAAGCGCGGGGCCTATTTCGCCAACCCGTGCTTCGTCCAAATCCACCCCACGGCCCTGCCGCTGATGTCGCAGTGGCAGTCGAAGAAGACCCTGATGTCGGAATCGCTGCGCAACGACGGCCGGATCTGGGCGCCGCGCAAGAAGCAGGACGACCGCGACCCCAACACCATCCCCGAGGCGGAGCGCTTCTACTTCTTGGAGGAGCGCTACCCGGCCTTCGGCAACCTGGTGCCCCGCGACGTGGCGTCACGCAACATCCGCGAGCGGATCGACGCCGGTTACGGCGTCGGCTCCCTGCGCAACGCCGTCTACCTGGACTTCAAGACCGGGATCGAACGCCTCGGGGCCAAGCTCATCCGCGAGCGCTACTCCAACTTGTTCGACATGTACGAGGAGTTGACCGGCGAGGACCCGTTCACCACGCCGATGCGGATCGCCCCGTCCGTCCACTTCACAATGGGCGGGCTGTGGACCGACTACGACCAGATGACCTCCATCCCGGGCCTGTTCGCCGGCGGCGAGGCCAGCTGGGCTTATCACGGCGCCAACCGTCTGGGGGCGAACTCGCTGCTCTCGGGCTGCGTCGACGGCTGGTTCACCCTGCCCTACTCGGTGCCCAACTATCTGGCCGGACTGCTCGGCCAGGAGCCGCTGGACCCGCGCGACCAAACCGTCCTGGACACCATCAACGACGTGCGGGCCGGGCTCGACCGCCTGCTGGAGAACGACGGCGCCTACGGCGCCGACCACTTCCACGCCAAGCTGGGCGCCATCATGGACCGCTACGCCTCGGTCTCGCGCGATCCGGAGGGGCTGGCCACGGCCATCGGGATGATCCGCGAGCTGCGCCAGGAGTTCTGGCGGGACGTCAAGGTGGTCGGCCAGGGCGACCGGCTCAATCAGGAATTGGAGACCGCCGGGAGGGTGGCGGACTACCTCGAGCTGGCGGAACTGCTCTGCGTCGACGCCCTGGACCGCGACGAGTCGGCCGGCGCGCACTTCCGCACCGACCACGAGATCGACGGCGAGGCCAAGCGCGACGACGAGGACTGGTGCTTCTGCTCGGCCTGGGAGTTCCCGGCCGCCGGGGTGGACGCCAAGCCGATCCGCAATTTCGAACCTCTGACATTTAGGGCCGTGCCCCTCCAGCAAAGGAACTACAAGTGAGACTGATCCTTGAAGTGTGGCGTCAGGAGAGCCCTGACGCCGAAGGAAGCTTTGAAACCCACGAGGTCTTGGACGCCACGCCGGAGATGTCGCTCCTGGAGTTGCTCGACCGCCTGAACCACCAGCTGGTTGACAACGACCAAGAGCCGGTGGCCTTCGAGTCGGACTGCCGCGAAGGCATTTGCGGCACCTGCGGCCTGGACGTCAACGGCGTCCCGCACGGACCCGAGGACAACGTGCCGGCCTGCGGCCAGCACGTCCGCTCCTTCGCGGACGGCCAGACCGTCCGCTTCACGCCGTTCAGGGCCAAGTCCTTCCCGGTCATCCGGGACCTGATCGTGGACCGGACCGGTTTGGACCGGATCATCCAGGCCGGCGGCACGATCGCCGTGGACGCCGGCACGGCCCCGGACGCGGACACATTGTTGGTTACGCACGATGACGCCGAAAGGGCTTTGGATTTCGCCGCCTGCATCGGCTGTGGGGCCTGCGTGTCGGCCTGCCCGAACGGGGCGGCCTACCTTTTCACCGGCGCGAAACTGGCCCACCTGGCTTTGATCCCGCACGGCAAGCAGGAGCGGGCCAAGCGCGCCCGCTCGATGATCGCCCAGATGCAGCACGAGTTCGGCCCCTGCTCCCAGATCGGCGAATGCGCCCTGGCCTGCCCGGCCGAGATCCCGCTGGTCGCCATCGCCGCCGTCAACCGCGAACGCCTCCGCGCCGGCTTCAAATGGCGCAAAGCCAACTAGCGTCCCTCGCCGCGGACCGCCGAGGCCGTGGCCGGGTGTTGCGCGCGGGCCAGGCCCAGCGCAGCGCAGCCGGGACGGTTGGCGCTAGGCGCCGTGTGTCCCGGTAGCCTGTGGATAACTCCGGGTCCCGGCCCGTGACCAGGCACGACATCGGCGGGGTGCGTCTACGGCGGCGAGTTGTCCACAGATTTTGTCGGGCTCGTTGCGCCTGGCGCGAGTGTGCGCCAACCTGTTAGAGGCGGACCGCCGAGGGGCCGCCCGAGGGGAGGATTTGTGGCCGACCACAGCTTTTGGCACGGGTTTGTGCCCGGGCCGGTCCGGCTGCCCGCGCTCGAGTCGCGGGTGCGCTTCGTCGCGTCGACCGCCTTGACGGCCGACCACGGCCACCCGCCATCATCCAGCTTGGAGCAATATGTCACCCCGGCCGTCTTCCGGTCGCTGGTGGCGCGGTCCAAGGTGCGGTCGGCCTGCGACCGGCTCCCCGCCTATTGCGCGCGGACCTACCTCTGCCAGGTCAACCGCCGGGTCATCGAGGCGACGGTGGTCGCCAGCGACGGGGCCGGAGCCAGGGCGGTGGCCATGCGCCTCGAGCGCCAACGAGGAGGCTGGCGGGCCTGCGAAGTCGTGCTCGTCTGACCGGCCCCGGATGGACCGATCGGGCGCCCGGCGGCGCGGGCCCGGCCGGGATGACAGACTTGGAGGCGTGACTACCTCGCCAACGCCGGCCCCGCTCCAACTGGAGGGCTGGGAATATGTGACCTCGGGCAAGATCCGCGACATTTACGAGCCGTCCGTCGAATCGCCGTTCAGCGATGTCATCTTGGTGGTGACGACCGACAAGATCAGCGCCTACGACCACGTCATGGAGACCCCGATCCCGGACAAGGGCAAGATCCTGACCGCCCTGACGGCCTGGTGGTTCGAGCAGTTGGAGGGGATCGTGCCCAACCACTTGGTCTCCCTGGACGTGCCCGAGCCGGTCCGGGGCCGGGCGATGATCTGCCAGCGCCTGACCATGTTCCCGGTCGAATGCGTCGCCCGAGGCTACCTGACCGGCTCCGGCCTGGCCGAATACCGGCGGACCGGCCTGGTCACCGGCATCACCCTGCCGCTGGGGCTGGCCGACGGCGACCGCCTGCCCTATCCCATCTTCACCCCGGCGACCAAGGCCGAGCAGGGCGCGCACGATGAAAACGTCCCCTTCGCCTTCGTCGCCCACCAGCTCGGCCTGGACACGGCCGAAAGACTGCGGGACACCACCTTGGAGCTTTACACCAAGGCCGAGGCGGTCGCCCGCGAGCGCGGCCTGATCCTGGCCGACACCAAGTTCGAGTTCGGCGTCGAGGCCGCCAACGGCCGCCTGACCTTGGGCGACGAGGTCCTGACCCCCGACTCGTCGCGCTACTGGGACGCCCGCACCTGGGCGCCGG
>JAIROU010000049.1 GCA_031257375.1 Bifidobacteriaceae bacterium | reverse complement strand
CCCACCCCCATCAAATCCGTCCTAACCGCCCGCCCCCACCACTTCACCCCCTAAACCCGGGGACGGTCCTTTCGTCTCAAACACGGGGACACACCTTGCCCTCGCCCGCATCGCGGACGCTTACGCGCGGCGCCAAAACCCGCCGCCAGGCGAACCGTTCTGCCGGCGCCGACCTGCGTCTTCGCCTTGGATGCGGCACGGTCGGCCGGTTCGGGCCGGGGTTGGCGCGCCGGAAAGTCCGCTCAAGTTTGCGGCGATGAAAAGTGAGCGGACTTTCCGTCCGCCGCAGCCGTCCCCGCCCCGGCCACCGCGCAGACCGCAAGCCCCCGACCGGACGCGAGAGTCGACCCGACCATCCCAGCGCCGCCATGAGACACCACTGGGGTTCGCCGTTCGTCGCCGTTCGTCGTTTCCGGTTGGGGCAGTTACGGCCGCCCTTGCCCGATGCCGCCGCCGGCGTTTGCGCAGGTCACAGCGTTTCGTCTGGGAACTCGGCCGGAGGTTGGTGGTTGGCCTGCGGCCGCAACTGCCGGGGCCGGCTTCCCGGTGCCCGCTTCCCGGGGCCGGTTCGCGCCCCGGACCGCCCGCCGCCGACCGCTCGACGCCCAGGCGCGGCCGACGGCGGTGCTGTGCTGGGAGGGTCCTTTCGTCTCAAACTCGGGGACACACCTTGCCCTGACCGGCATCGGCGACCGCGCCTGACTGGGGCGGGCCGGGCGGGTCAGACGACGCGGGCGGTCAAGACCCCGTCGACCGCCCGGACTGCGGCCAACAGGTCGGGGGTGACCCGGCCGTCGACGTCGACCAAGGTGTAGGCGATTTCGCCGCGGGACTTGTTCAACAGGTCGGAGATGTTCAACTGGGCCTCGGCCACCAGGGTCGAGATTTGGCCGACCATGCCGTGAACGTTCGAGTTGACGATGGCGAGGCGCTCGGTGCCGGGGGCGCGCGACAGATCGGCGGCCGGGAAGTTGACCGAGTTGCGGACGGTGCCGTCCTCCAAGTAGCCGCGCAGCTGGTCGACCGCCATGATGGCGCAGTTTTCCTCGGCCTCGCCGGTCGAGGCACCCAGGTGCGGCAGGGTCACCACCCGGTCGCGGGTGTTCAGGGCCGGGGTCGGGAAGTCGCAGACGTAGCCGCGCAGGCCGCCCGACTCAAGGGCCTCAACGACCGCGTCCTCGTCCACGATCGGGCCGCGGGCGAAGTTGATCAGCACGGCCGAGCCGTGCATGGCCGCCAGCTGGTCGGCCCCGATCAGGCCGCGCGTGCCAGCCGCCAGGGGCACGTGGACGGTGACGATGTCCGAGCGGCGCAGCAGTTCGTCCAGCGACGTGATGCGCTCGACCTGCGAAGACAGCTTCCAGGCGTGCTCGACGGTGACCGCCGGGTCGAACCCGACCACCCGCATGCCCAGGGCCGAGGCGGCGTTGGCCACTTCGACGCCGATGGCGCCCAGGCCGATCACGCCCAGCGTCCGGCCCGGCAGCTCGAAGCCGGCGAAGGTCTTCTTGCCGGCTTCGACGGCCTTGGCCATCTCCTCGGCCGTGCCGGTCAGCCGGTGGGCGAAGGCGGCCGCCGGGATGATGTTGCGGGCGGCCAGGAACAACGCCGCCACCACCAGCTCCTTGACGGCGTTGGCGTTGGCGCCGGGGGTGTTGAAGACCGGGATGCCCAGGGCCGAGAAGTCATCGATGGGGATGTTGTTGGTGCCCGCCCCGGCGCGGGCCACGGCCAGGACGGAGCCGGGGATCGGCTGGCCGTGCAGATTGGCCGAGCGCAGCAGGATCGCGTTGGGGGCCTCGCACTCCGGGTCGATGGCGTAGCGGTCGGCCGGGAACCGCCCCAGGCCGGTGTGGCTGATGTTGTTGAGCGTGCGGATCAGAAAAGTCATGAGATTCCTAACTGGGCAGATCGGGGCGGGCGGTCAGTGGCGGGGGCGTTCAATGGCGGGCGGCGAACTGGTCCATATAGCTGATCAGCGCCTCGACCCCGGCCATCGGCATGGCGTTGTACAGGCTGGCGCGCATGCCGCCGACCGATCGGTGCCCCTTCAGGTTGGTCAGCCCGGCCGCCTCCGCCCCGGCCAGGAACTCCCCGTCCAAGGCCGGATCGGCCAAGGTGAAGGGCACATTGGTGCGCGAGCGCGCCTCGGGCGCGACCGGGTTGGCGTAGAAGTCGGACCCGTCGATGGCGCCGTACAGAGCCGCCGCCTTGGCCTGATTGGCCGCCGCCACCGCCTCGAGCCCGCCCTGCTGGCCGATCCAGTCGAGGATCAGGCCGAGCAGGTAGATCCCGAAGGTCGGCGGCGTGTTCAGCATCGAGTCGGCGGCGGCCATCTGCGTCCAGTCGAGGATGGCCGGCGTGGTCGGGCGCGCCCGCCCCAGCAGGTCGTCCCGCACTATCACGACGCACAGCCCGGCCGGACCCATGTTCTTCTGCGCCCCGGCGTAGATCACACCGTATTTCGAGACGTCGACCGTCGCGGACAAAATGGTCGAGGACATGTCCGCCACCAGCGGCGCCTCGACCTCGGGGACGTACCCGAACTCAACCCCGCCGATCGTCTCGTTGGGGGTGTAGTGGAGGTAGGCGGCATCGGCGGGGACCTCCAAACTGGCCGGCGCCGGCGTGGTGGTGTACTTGGTGGCGGCCTCGTCCGCCACCACCTCGAGCGTCACCTCCTGGGCGCGGGCGGCGGCGATCGCCTTGCCGGACCACGAGCCGGTCTTGACGTAGGCCACCTGGTCGCCCGGCCGGGTCAGGTTCATCGGCACGGCCGCGAACTGCCCGGTCGCCCCGCCCTGCAAAAACAGCACCCGGTAGTTGTCGGGGACGCCCATCAGGTCCCTGAGCGCCTGCTCGGCCTGGGCGGCGCAGGCGATGAAGGCCTTCGAGCGGTGGGACACCTCCATGACGGACATGCCCGAGCCCTGCCAATCGGTCAATTCGGCCTGCGCCCGCTCGAGGGCGGCCAGCGGGAGCATGGCGGGACCGGCTGAGAAGTTGTAAACACGCATGGAGAAGATTGTTCCACGCCCGGCCCCCCTCGCGTTCGCCCCGCCACGCCGAGCCGCCGATGCCGCCGCATCGGCCCACGGTCCGGGGTCCCGTTCAGGTCGCCCGGATGCCCGATGCCGCCGTCGGTGTTCCGCTCCCGGCCGCCGGGCGCCACTGGTGGTCTGTCGCGCCCTGTTTCAGGGCATCGCGCGACCCCTGCCGCGCCCCCCGGTGGCGCCGCCATCGGCCAGGCTTGCGCCTGGTCGGCCGTGCGCGTCTGACGCCGCGCGACACCCGAAACAAAGGTGCGACAGACCACTAAGTCAGTCCGGAACCATGACCGCCGTGATGACCGCCCACGAGCTTGCGCCGCCGATCATCGCGGCCTCGTCGGGCGTGACCGCCACCAGCAGCAGGCCGGACTGGTCCAGAGTCGCGGCGGCGCCGCCCAGCGCGCTCCCGAGGCCGCTGGCCCGGTCGCCGGAATCGGCTGGCAGGCCGAGCACCAGCGCGGACTTGGCCAGGCGCTGGGCCGGGGCGATCGAGCCGGAGGCGCCCGCGCCCGGCGAGGCCAGCAGGTCGACCCTGTCGCCCAGGTCCACCATGGCCGCGGCGCCGGGATCGCTCAGGTGGACGGCGACGGCCACCCGGCCGGCCGGCAGGTCGTCCAGCGGGCTGGTGGAGGCGATCAGGCGGTCGGCCAGCACCAGGCCTTTCGGCAGGTCGGTTCTTGGGCGGGCGCCGACGGCCTGCTCCAGGCTCGTCAGCGCGCCGTCCGGCAAGGCCGCTGGCGGGGCTCGGATCAGGCGCAGATCCTCGGCCGCCAACTGTGTCCCGGCCGGGACGTCTCGGGCCAACCCGACGACCAGTTCGCCGCCGCTGACGGCGCCGACCACGCCGGGCAGGGCGATTCGCACGAGGACGGCCGCGAACAGCGCCCAGATTGCCCAACGGGACCGCCACATAAAGGCCCGCACTGACCGCCGCTCCGGCACCCTGACCATGTCGGCCAGGTTACCGGCGGAACCGCCCCAGGTCAGCGCAGAACGGTTCTGCCCTGTGGAAAACACGGGCTTCGCCGGGATGTGCGGGCGGGAGTCAGTTCGGGGCCGCCGCCCCGCGGCGGCGACCCGGCTGTGCGACCGCACGCGGCGCCTGGCGCCGCGTGCGGATCGCGGCGCGCGTGGGGAGCGGCGTCGGCCGCCCAGAGTCGCAAAACGGGTTGGGACCCTCGGCCCCCAAAATGGCGAGACAAGCGGGTCCAGCGCGCGCCGCGCGCGCCGTCGACGCGCAGCCTCAATGGCCGGCTCAACCAACCGAGAACCTGACCCCGAGCCGAGTGGCGGACGTCAACGCCTGAGAAGCCCTGGCGGGCAGATTCAGTGGACGGCGGCGTGCTGCTTGGCCGTGTCCTTGGGGCTGGCGGGCTTGGAGTCGGCGCCGGCCTTGGGGGCCGCGTCCCCAGACGAGGACTTGA
>JAIROU010000478.1 GCA_031257375.1 Bifidobacteriaceae bacterium | reverse complement strand
GACGAAGGCCGTCTCGCCGACCGCCAGCGCCGCCTGGCCGGCGGCCAGTTTGGCCTTCTCGGACGAGCGCGCCGGCTCCGGCAGGCTTTGGTACAGGCGCCAGGCGTCGCCGTGCCTCCCGCCGGCCACCAGCAGGGCGAGGTATTCCTCCGCGTAGGCCTGGTCGTCCGTCTCGCCGCCGGACCGCCAAGCCCGTTCGATCCAGTCGAGCGCCGCGGCCACGTCTTTCTTGGACGATGCCGCCGCCAAGTTGCGCATGGCCAGCCGGTCGCCCAGGTCGGCGGCCTCGCGCCACAGCGCCTCGGCCCGGTCGGGATTGAGGTCCTCCCATTCCAGGCAGCCCAAGTGCGTCAGCGCGGCCGGGCCGCGCTCGGCCGCCAGGCTGCGCTCCAGCAGCGGCCGCCAGGCCGGGTCGACCAGGAACGACTTCTTCGATCCCGGGAACCGGCCGGTCTCGAGCAGCGCCGACCAGGGCTCCTGCTCGGCGCCAAGGCTGTCGGCCGGGTAGACGAAACCCTCCGGAACCGTCCCGGGCGCGCGGGCGGCCTCCAACGCCCCCCAGCCCGAACCGGTGGTGAGAACGTCTTCCGGGCGGACCGGACGACGGGCGCGGACCCGCGCGGCGGCATCGGACTGAGCCACCGCCGCGGCCGGCAAGACCGTCTCCACGACCTCGAAAACTTGCCGGTTGGCGTCCTCCCAAGCGCCGCCGACCTGCTTCGGGTCGATGGCCGCGCCGGCGAAAAGCTGGGTGAACTCGACCTCGCTGGAGGCCGGCATGGCCAGGCCGTGCAGTTGGGTCGGGGCCAGGCCGGCCTGGAGCTCGAGGTAGCTGCCCTCGCCGGGACGGCACAGGAACTCCCACCACCAGCGCCCGCCGTCGTGGTTGCCCCAGCAGAACATCTTGCGGAAGCGCAGCGGCTGGGTGGAGCGCTCGAGGAAGAGGCTCCCGTCCGGCTGGGCGCAAGCCTCCCAGGGCGCCGGGTCGGTGGTCGGAAGCTGGAAGAAGTATTCGGCCGACTGGTTGTGGGCCAAGGGATAGGTGGCGTCGAAGACCCGGTCGCCGTCTTGGAACCACGGCAACTCGGCGTGGCCGAAGTAGTTCGGCGCGCGGGTCAGGGACTGCGAGTTGAGGGGCAGGCCCTGGGCCTTGACCCAGGCGATGCGGGCGGGGGCGTCGTGATAGACGACCTGGCGGGTGCCCGAGAAGACGCGCGTGCCCTCGGCCTGCGGCACCGCCGCGTTGGTCCACCAATACAGCTGCACCGCGCGGTCATGCGGGTTGACGATCCGGACGTGGGCCTCGAGCAGCGCCTGGCCGTCCGGCAGGCGGAAGTCGATCTGCCAAAACAAGCCGCGCTGGCGCTCGTACTCCCACAAGCGCAAGCACGCGGCATCGTCCCCGTCTGACCGGACGACCCCGCTGAACAGCGGATCGCAAGTCGAGCACGTATGGCCATACTGTCCGAGGTTCCACTCGATTCCGCCGGAGAACCAGGCGTCGCGGATGGCCAAATTGGCCGGTTGGAAGACCGGGTTGGTGAACACCAGCTCCCGCCCGGTCGCCAGATCGGTCAGCGAATAGAGGCGGCCGCCGAGTCCGGGCAGGAACACGGCCCGGAGCAGTCCGTTGTCAAGGACGACCGTCCGCAACTCGACCGCCTCCCGCGCCCGGGCGTAGCGGTCCTGGGTCAAATAGGGCAGCACCCGGCGCGCCGTGTCGCGCCCCAAACCGGCCAGCTCGGCCGGCAGCAGGCTGCCGTTGGACTCGACCGGCAGGTGCGCGCGCTGGTCGCGCAACTGCGGCAAGGGCGAGGCGCCGATGCCCGCGACGCCGGGGATGATGATTGATTGCAGTGCCACGTCCATCTGCTCAGACCGTCCGATCAAGTCAGGTTTTACCGAAATGTTACAAGCTCTAACCCTAGCGGGGTTGATTGTTCGTGATAGAGTCGGCAGAAGTAAAATCACCCCCGATCATCCAGCGTGGAATGATCTGCTCGATTTTGGTTCTGCTCCGGCAGGACGGAAAGGCTGTCGATGTCCCAGGCTCTGACCGATTACTCCGAGCAGGTGGCCTCGCGGCTGCGCGCCCTTGACGCCATGGCCGCCGCCGGCGGCTTGGACGAGGCGATCGCGATCCTGGCCCGCTCCCTTGCCCGCGGCGGGGTCATCCAAGCCTTCGGCACCGGCCATTCCGAGGCCTTCGCCATGGAGATCGCCGGCCGGGCAGGGGGCTTCATCCCAACCCACGCCCTTCGCCTGGCGGACCTGGTGGTGCTCGGATCGCGTCCGGCCGAGGCGCTGGGCGGCGCGGAGTTCGAGAGGGACTTCACGGTCGCGGACGAGTTGTACGCCCTGTACGAGATCCGCCCGGAGGACGCCTTCGTCATCGCCTCCAATTCCGGGGCCAACGGGTCGACGGTCGGCTTGGCCCTGCGGGCCAAGCGCGAGGGCCACCCGGTCATCGCCGTCACCAGCCTGCTGCATTCCAAGGGGGTCGAGTCGAAACACCCCAGCGGCCAGCGCCTGTTCGAAGTCGCCGACGTGGTGATCGACAACCTGGCGCCCTACGGCGACGCCACCTTGGATCTGGCGGGCGGCGTCGCGATGGGCGCCGTGTCGTCTATCACCGCCGCTTACATCGCCCAACTGCTCACGCTCGGGACGGCGGTCCGGTTGCAGGCCGAAGACCAGACCCCGCCCATCTACATATCCGCCAACATACCTGGCGGCGACGAGCACAATTCCGACCTGGAGGCGCGGTTCGGTCCCCGGATCAAGCCCTACAGGTACTTGCCCAAGGGCACATAGCACCCGGCCGCAGTGATTGAAACAGTGATTGAAACAACAACCAACTCCCTAGACAGGCACATAATGGACAAGCGAATGTTCAGAGTCACCGCCGGAGTGGCGATGCTCGCCCTGGCTTTCAGCGCGCTGGCCGCCTGCGCAAGCGGCGGCGGCGGCGACAGCAGCAAGAGCCCCGCCGCCAACACGGGCACGGACACGGACACGGGCACGGACACCGGCGACGCCGACAACCCGTTCGGCCTCGAGGCCGGCTCGACCATCGACGCGGTGGTCTTCGACGGCGGCTACAAGTCCGACTACGTGGACTTCGCGGGCGAAGTCCTGAAGTCGAAGTTCCCGGACGTGACCGTCAACGTCACGGCCACCTCGGAGATCAACGCCGAGATGCAACCGCGGTTCGTCGGGGGCAACCCGCCGGATCTGCTCGACAACCAAGGCGCCCAGCAGATTCCGCTGGCCAGCGTCATCGAGTCCTTGGCCACCTGGGACGAGTTGTGGGAGGCCAACACCTATGAGGGCGTCAAGATCGCCGATGCCGTCTACCCAGGCATCAAGGAGACCGGCACCTTCAACGGCAAGTTCGTCCAGGTGCCGTATGTCATGACGCTGTGGGCCTTCTACTACTCGCAGAGCCTCTTCGACGCCAACGGCTGGACCCCCCCGAAGACTTGGGACGAGGCCCTGACGCTGTGCGACGCCGCCAAGGCGAAGGATCTGAAGCTCTTCGTGTGGGGCAAAGAGGCCGCCTCCTACTGGAAGTACCTGGCCGTCGACTCGGCCGTCAAGCAGGGCGGCGTGGAAGTCGTCGAGCGCATCGCCAACCTCGAGCCCGGCGCCTGGAGCGATCCGACCCTCAGGACCGTCCTCGACAAGTACAAGCAGATCATCGACAACGGCTGCTTCGTCCCCGGCGGCTCGGGCCAGCAGTTCACCCAGGCCCAGGCCCAGTGGTCGAACGACCAAGCGGCGCTGCTCTACTACACCGGCTCTTGGA
The DNA here is from genome assembly GCA_031257375.1 of Bifidobacteriaceae bacterium. Taxonomy (GTDB): domain Bacteria; phylum Actinomycetota; class Actinomycetes; order Actinomycetales; family WQXJ01; genus JAIRTF01. The sequence goes on along the minus strand of JAIROU010000478.1, from coordinate 499 downwards.
TCGAGAACGAGATGGCCAACGCCACGGCCGACGACTTCCAGATGACGGCTTGGCCGGCCCTGGTGGTCGACGAGGCGACGGCGGTGCTGCCGTTCAACACCGCCCACGCCGGCGCCGACGAGAAGTTCGTGCTCCCCGCCCAGGGGGCCAACAAGGCCGGCGGCCTGGAGTTGATGCGGGCCATGCTGTCCAAGGATGCGGCCGCGAACTTCGCCAAGACCCGCCTGGCCCCGACCATCGTCAAGGACACGGTCCCGGACGACGGCTTCGGCTCGACGGCTCTGGCCTCGACCGTGAAGCTGATCGCCGAGTCGGAGAACACCTTCAGCTGGTCGTTCGGCGGCTATGACACGTACTACGCCTTCGGCCCGGACGAGTTGGTGATCTGGAACGCCTTCCTCGACGGCCAGAAGACGGTCGACGAGCTGATCGCGGACGAGGAGGCCCTGGCTACCAAGGCCGCCTCCGACTCGAGCATCGAAAAGGTCCAATACGACTT
>JAIROU010000465.1 GCA_031257375.1 Bifidobacteriaceae bacterium | reverse complement strand
GGGATGGCCATCGCCTTCGCGACCTGCTTCCACGTCGGCCGGGTGCCGGTCTCCGACCCCTTCGGCCAGCCGACCGGCGCCACGACCAGCGGCCTGGTGGCCGATTTCCCCGGCGCCAGCTACCTGGTGCTGGCCTTGATGATGGTCTTCCTGGCCTTTCAGCAGGGCATGATCTCGCCGGTGACCTGGCTCATGATGAGTGAGATCTTCCCCATCCGGATCCGCGGCCTGGGCATTGGCGTGGCCACATTCTCGATGTGGACCGTCAACTGTTGCATCTCCTTCTTCTTCCCGGTGCTGCTGGGCGCGGTCGGCGGCGCCCCGACCTTCGCGATCTTCGTCTGCCTGAACGTGGCCGCCGTCATCTTCGCCATCCGCAACGTCCCAGAGACCCGCGGCCGCACCCTGGAGGCCCTGGAGGCGGAGTTCCGCTCCCGTTTCCGCGACCGCCCGCCGGGCCGCCGCCTGGCCCGATGACGCGCCCGATGCCGTAGGGCCGCCAGACCCGTTCGCATCTGCCGAACCAGCCGCCAGCGCAACCGCGTCGGGTGGCCGGGGGCGTTCGGGGACACACCTTGCGACGGCCGATCGCCGTCTTTGTGCTGGACCGAGGGTTCGGGCAGGGTTTTGGCGGCGGCGGCCGCGGTGGGTGCGACAATGAACGAATGTCCCACTCGCACAGTCAACCCCCGCCCGGCGGCGGGCCGAGCGGGCCGGGCGGGCCGAGCGGTTCTAACGCTCCGGCCGGAAGGCGGCGGAACCGGCGGCGTCTGGCCTGGGCGCTCGGCCTGGCCGGGACTGTGCTGGCGGTCGAGGTCGCGGGCGCGATCTGGACCGGCTCGCTGGCCCTGCTGGCCGACGCCGGTCACATGGCGGCCGATTCGATCGGCCTGGTCTTCGCCCTGGCCGCCTCCGCCCTGGCGGACAGCCCGCCGACGCCCAAGCGGACCTACGGCTTGAAGCGGGTCGAGGTACTGGCGGCCCTGTCGAACGCGCTGATCGTGGTCGGCATCGCCGTGGGGGTGGCGGTCGGGGCGATCGGACGGCTGGCCCGGCCGGTCGAGATCGAGGCCGGGCCGGTGCTCGTCCTGGCCGGGATCGGCCTGCTGGCCAATGTCATAGCACTGCTCATCCTGCGCGGCGGGGCCGAGGGGTCGATCAACGTCCGGGGCGCCTACCTGGAGGTGCTGGGCGATTCGCTGGGCTCGGCGGCGGTGATCGCCTCGGCCGCGGTCATCGCCTGGACCGGCTGGATGCGGGCCGACGCCGTCGCCTCGCTGGCCATCGCCGCGTTGATCCTGCCCAGGGCCTACGCCTTGGCCGCCGACGTGGTCCGAATCCTGCTGGAGTCCACGCCCAAGGACATGGACCTCGAAGAACTGCGCCGCCACCTGGAGGAACTCCCGGGCGTCGTGTCGGTCCACGACCTCCACGCCTGGACCATCACGTCCGGGCTGCGCTCGCTGACCGCCCATGTGGTCGTGGTCCCCGAGCGGTTCAACCCGGAGGCGTACCACCAACTGCTCGACCAAATGGCCGACTGCCTGGCCGGGCACTTCGACCTGACCCACTCGACTTTCCAGATCGAGCCGGCCGAGCACACCGAACCCGAGGGCCTGCATCCCTAACTGGGGCAGTTCGTTGGTCATGGCCGAGGGAGTGTCCCCAAGTTTGAGACGAAAGGACCGTCCCCGGGTTTACGGGTTCACGGGGACCAGATGGCGGTGTCTGCTTTCGGGTCCGCGCTCATAGGATTGGACGGTGCTCGCGACTGTGGCGGACCCCATCGGCGACGGGTTGTTGCTGATAGGGATGTTCGCGCTGATGGCCGGGGAGGACCTGCGGCGCGAGCGGGGCCGGCGCGAGGCGGCGGCCAGCTTGTTCTCCAAGGCCCAGCGGACCGACGGGTCGCAGTGGCTCCGGATCGTTGACCATTCCGGCCCGGTTCGGCGCACGGCCTGGCGGCGGCTGGTCGGATGGGCGGCCCGATCCGGGCTGGCCGCCGGGGTCTTCGGGGCCGCCTCGGCGTTGACCTCCAACTGGCACTGGACGGCCGGGATCATGGCCGTCTTCCTGATCGCCTGGCGCCTGGCCCTCCCGCCGGTGCCGCGCTCGCTGCCGACCGGCTATCGGTCCTGGCTCGCGCTCGGCGAGGCCGCCGCCGACCTGACGGCGGTCGCCGCCGCCATGGGGATGGCGGCGATCCACGACTGGGCTCAGTTGAACCACTGGGACAATCCCTGGCGGGAGTGCGGTCTGTTCGCCGCCGTCGCCCTGTTGGGTCTGCTGGTGCGCCCGTCGGTCAAGCTGACGGTCTTGTATCCGGCTCGGGCGGCTTGGCGCCGACGGGTCGCCCAGGACCGCCGCCGCCCGGTCATGCTGGTGGCCGCTTTCCCCGAGGGCGGCTTGGCGACCTGGGCCGACGCGGTCGGCCGGCTCGGCGTGATGGAGTTCAACAACGTCGAGTGGGCTGTCCGCTGGGCCGTGACGCGGGTCGGGCCGGTGCATTTGGCGGGCCAGCCGGGCATGGTCCGCGAGCGCGGCGCGGCCGCGCCTCTGATCGTGTGCCCGGCCGGTTGGTGGCCCCTGGACGCGCTCCTAGAGATCGTCGCCGAGGGCCTGGCGGACAGGACATTATTCTTTTTCCCGCCCGGGAATCGGGCCAGAACGGCCGCCTCCGTGGTGGCTTTGTGGAAACACTTAGGCCTGTACGAAGTAATGTTACCCGAATACATGTTCGCCCGCCCGGTGGCGTTGCATTTCCTGCCCGGGGCGGTGCCCTGCCTCCACCTCTCCAGGGCGCGCAGTCTACCCGCCTACAGTTTGGCGGCGCGCAGCGCGGTCGCGGAAATGTCGGCCCCGCCCGCCCAGTAGTCCGATGCCGTCCGCGCAGGGGCCGCCGCCGCGCCACCCCGCCAGCGCCCACCGGGGCACCGTCCGATGCCGCCCGCCCACCGGGCCGCCGCCGCGCCACCCCGCCAGCGCCCGCCGGGGCACCGTCCGATGCCGTCGGCGCAAGGGCCGCCGCCCCATGGCCCGGTCCGCCGGCGCGGTTGGGAGCCCGGAACGCAATAGGCTAGGGGCCATGGCGATTTGTGTGACCGGCGGGGCCGGGTATATCGGGGCGCATGTTGTGCGGCTGTTGGAAAGGGCCGGCCACCAGGTCAGAGTCATTGACGATCTCTCCTACGGCGACGCCGCCCGGGTGGGGCAGGCCGAACTGGTCCAACTCGACCTGGCCGACACGGCCGAACTGCCGCGGTTGCAGGCGGCCCTGGACGGCTGCCGGGCCGTTGTCCACATCGCCGGGCGCAAACAAGTCGGCGAGTCGGTCGAGCGTCCGGCCTGGTATTACCAGCAGAACGTGGGCGGGATGGCCAACTTGCTGTTGGCGATGCGGGCGCAAGGGGTGGACCGGCTGGTCTTCTCGTCATCGGCGGCCGTCTATGGCGAGCCGAAAACCGGCCAAGTCCGCGAGGACATCGACCTGCGCCCCATCAACCCCTACGGCGAGTCGAAGCTGGTCGGGGAGTGGCTGGTCCGCGACGCCGCCCGCGCCTGGGGCCTGCGCGGCGTCAACCTGCGCTACTTCAACGTCGCCGGGGCGGGCTGGGAAGACTTGGGCGACCCGGCGGTCCTGAACCTCATACCAATGGTCTTGCAACGCTTGTACGATCGCCGCCGCCCGGCCGTGTTCGGTGACGACTATCCCACCCCGGACGGCACCTGCGTCCGCGATTACATACATGTCGTGGACATCGCCACCGCCCACATGATCGCCATGGATTATCTGGAGCGCGACAGCCGCCCGTTCGACGCCTTCAACATCGGCACCGGGGCCGGCACGTCGGTCCGCCAGGTCATCGAAATGGTCGGCGAGGTCTCCGGCCTCGACACCGCCCCGGTGGTCGAGCCGCGCCGCGCGGGCGACCCGCCGGTGCTGATCGGCGCCGTCGACCGGATCGAGCAGACCTTCGAATGGAAGGCCCAGCACGACCTGCGCTCGATCGTGGACTCGTCCTGGCGCGCCTGGCAAGCCGGGCCGAAACGCATTGTCTGACGGGGACGGCGGCATCGGCGGCTTGGCCACCCGGCGCCAAGCGCGGCTGGCGGGCGAGATCCTGGCCGAAGCCTTCCCGGACGCCCACTGCGAACTGGACTTCCGCGACCCGCTGGAACTGCTGGTGGCGACGGTCCTGTCGGCCCAGTGCACGGACGCGCGCGTCAACCAGGTCACGCCGGGGCTGTTCGCGGCCTTCCCCGGCGCGGCCGCCTACGCGGCGGCGGATGTGGCCCAGATCGAGGAGTTGATTCGGCCGCTGGGCCTGTACCGGGCCAAGGCGGCGGCGCTGAAAGGGATCGGGCAAGGGCTGGTCGAGCGCTTCGGCGGCCGGGTGCCGCGCACGATGGGCGAGTTGGCCTCGCTGCCGGGGGTCGGCCGGAAGACCGCCAATGTGGTGCTCGGGAACGCTTTCGGCGTGCCTGGGATCGCGGTCGACACGCATGTCGGGCGGGTGGCTCGGCGGCTCGGCTGGACCGGCCAGGAGGCGCCGGACAAGGTTGAGGCGGACATCGCCGGGCTGTTCCCGCGCGGTCAATGGGTCGACTTGAGCAACCGGCTGATCTTCCACGGCCGCCAGGTCTGCCACGCGCGGCGGCCGGACTGCGCCAACTGCCGACTGGCCGGGCTCTGCCCCTCGGCCGGGCTGTGATCTGCCGGCCGGGCTGTGATCTGCCGGCCGGGCGGGCGGGGTTAGACTTTCCGAAACGCCTCTTTGATGGCGCCGACCCGCCGCCGCAACCGCATCGAGATGAGGTGCTCAGATGAACCCGCGTCAAGGCAGCACTGACAATTCCAACACCATTCCCGCCTCCGGCCTGTTCGCCGGGATCGACGGCGACCAAGCCCAACGCCTGCGTGACCTGATGGCGGTCCAACGCCTGGCGCGGGGCAAGGTCCTGTTCCGCGAGGGCGACGAGGGCGATCGCCTCTACCTGATCCAGTCCGGGATGATCAAACTGGGCCGGACATCGCCGGACGGCCGCGAGTCCCTGCTGGCGGTGCTCGGCCGGGGCGAGTTCATCGGGGAGCTCACGCTGTTCGACCCCGGCCCCCGGACCGCCACCGCCACCGCCGTGACCGAGTCGGAGCTGCTCGAACTCAGCCACGACGCGATCGGGGAATGGCTGGATCAGAACCCGGCCGCCTCCAAGCACCTGCTCCAGGAGCTAGCCCACCGCTTGCGTCGCACCAACGAGGCCGTCACCGATCTGGTCTTCGCGGACGTGCCCGGCCGGGTGGCCAAAGCCCTGCTCGACTTGGCCGACCGGTTCGGCGAGGACGCCGCCGATGGCGTCCACGTCACGCACGGCCTGACCCAGGAGGAACTGGCCCACCTGGTCGGCGCCTCGCGCGAGACGGTCAACAAGGCCCTGGCCGAGTTCGCGGCCCGCAATTGGATCCGGCTCGAGGGGCGCTCGGTGCACCTTCTCGACATCGAGCGGTTGACCCGCCGGGCCGCCTGAGGCGGCCCGGGGAGGCGGGCGGGCGGCATCGGCCAGGCGGGCGGGCGGCAGCGGCCAGGCGGGCGGCGAGGCGGGCGAACGGCAGGCCGGCGCCCGGTAGGGTGATCCGAATGAAACTGCGCAGCCTGATCGGGGCCGGGCTGGCGGCCGGGTCCGCCGCCCTGGGTTACGCCTTGCTGGAAGCCCACTGGTACACCCTGCGGCGCCTGACCGCCGCCGTCCTGCCGGTCCGCGCCCGGCCCATCAAACTGCTACACCTGTCCGACTTGCACCTAACTGCGCGCCAGCGGCGCAAGGTCGAGTTCATCAAGCGCCTGGCCGACTTGGAACCGGACTTGGTCGTCACCACCGGCGACAACTTCGCCTTCGCCGATGCCATGGAGACCGCCCTGGAAGCCCTCGAGCCGCTGCTGGCCCGGCCGGGCGCCTTCGTGCTGGGATCGAACGACTACTATTCGGCGGTTTTCAAGAATCCGATCGCCTACCTGCGCGGATCCTCCGAATTGCAGGCCGGGCGACGGCCCGACCTGCCGACGCGGGCCTTTAGGGACGTCCTGACGCGGGCCGGTTGGAAGGACCTGGACAACGCCCGCGCCAGCCTCCAACTGGGCCTGGGCGCGGACGCCCTGGCGGTCCGCCTAGTCGGCCTGGCCGACCCGCATCTGCGCTGGGACCACCTGCCCCCGCCCGCCGAAGGCGACCGCGACCGCAGCCGGGCCGGCCTAGTGCTGGGCCTGGTCCACGCGCCCTATGTGCGGGCGGTCGACCGGCTAGTGGCCGATGGCGCCGACCTGGTCCTGGCCGGGCACACCCACGGCGGCCAGGTCGCGCTGCCCCTCTATGGCGCGCTGGTCTCCAACTCCGATCTCCCGCCGCGCCTGGCCGCCGGGCTGAGCCGCTGGCCCGGCTCGGACGCGCTGATCCACGTCTCAGCCGGGCTCGGCACGTCGCCCTACGCGCCCATCCGCCTCGCCTGCCGCCCCGAAGCCACGCTCATCAACTTGACCCCGCGACCGTCTCAGACCGGCCACCCAGGGCAAACGCGCTGATCACCACGCTGGTGGCGGCCTGATGGAGGCCGCACGCCCGGTGACCTCGCAGAGCGACGATCAAGAGATCCCAAAACGCCGCCGATGCCGCGCCCGAACGCCACGTTCCGACGCCGCCGCCCCAGCCCGCGGCCGGGTGGCCGACCCTGCCTCCCACCCCCGGGGTGGTTACGTCATGAGATCTGCGGTACGCCAACGGAGGTTTCCTCATGAAGGTGTTGGCTGCCAGTTTTCTGCCTCCCAGTTTTCGGTTGGGGCAGTTACGGCCGGCCGAGGGACCCGAATGCGCGGACGGCTCGCCGACCGAAACACTCTGAACTGCGACGACTCCGCCCGGGCCGGTAGCGGCATTGGGCAAGGGTGGCCGTAACTGCCCCAACCGGGCCGGCCCTGAGGCTGTCGGGCCTGACGCCGCCGGGCCTGACGCCGCCGGGCCTCACGCTGTTGGTGGCCAGGCGCCGGCCCAGGGCGCGCCACCGCGGCGATAATTCTTCGCTGACCCTGAAATCCACCGTTCGGGCTGTTTCTCGGGGACGGCACGGCCGGGATGATGCGGCCAGCCACGGCGCCTGGCGCCGTGTGCGGCCAGCCACGGCGCCAGGCGCCGTGGCTGAGCTCTACTCAGATTTCGTGTGCCCGGAGCGGGCTGGGCTGTGAAAAGCTAGGTGCATGGAAGTTGTGATCGCTGATTCGGCCCAGGACATCGCCAATCGGGCCGCCGATGCCGTCGAGCGGCTTTTGGCCGCCAAACCGGATGCCGTGCTCGGCTTGGCGACCGGCTCGTCGCCGTTGGCCCTCTACGATGAGTTGGTCCGCCGCTTCGAGGCCGGACGGGTGTCGTTCGCCCAGGCCAGGGCCTTCATGTTGGACGAATATGTCGGCCTGCCGACCGACCACCCGGAGCGCTACCGCAATGTGATCGAGCGCGAGATCGGTGGCCGGGTGGACTTCGCGCCCGGCGCGGTCCAGGGGCCGGACGGCAGCGCGGCCGATCTAGAAGCGGCCTGCCGGGCCTACGACCAAGCCATCCGCGACGCCGGCGGAGTCGACCTGCAGATCCTCGGGCTCGGCTCGGACGGGCACATCGCCTTCAACGAGCCCGGCTCGTCGCTGGCCTCGCGGACCAGGATCAAGACCCTGACCAGGCAGACCGTGGCGGACAACGCCCGCTTCTTCGGCGGCGACCAGTCGCGGGTGCCGCGCCACGTCCTGACCCAAGGCCTGGGCACCATCATGGAGGCCCGCCACCTGCTGATGATGGCCTTGGGCGGCGGCAAGGCCGAGGCCGCGCACCAGATGGCCGAAGGCGCCGTCTCGGCCATGTGGCCAGCCTCGATCATCCAGTTCCACCCCCACGCCACGGTCCTGCTCGACCCGGAGGCCGCCTCACGCCTCCAACTGGCCACTTATTACCGCCACGTCTATGACAACAAACCCGCCTGGCAAGTCCTGTAGTGTCCCGAACCGGAACCTCGCGGCGAAAAATAGTTTTCGCAGACGGGATGGATCGCGAGTCCCCACCTTCGGCGTGGGCCCAGCGACGCCTGGCCGATTGGAGCTATCGGACTGGCGTCGCAACGCGGCGAGGCGCCCGTCTGCGGAAACTATTGCCGCGAATTTGCGGCGACGGACACTAGCGTGACCGCCAAATAGCCGGGAGCAAGGGTCGCGCGGGCGGGGCGGCGGCAATGCG
>JAIROU010000226.1 GCA_031257375.1 Bifidobacteriaceae bacterium | reverse complement strand
GCCTCAAACGTCTGAACAGCCCCTTCGAGTCCACGACCGGCGCCACCGAGGGCACTCGCGGGCGCCTTGCGACCTTCGCCTCGGCCAGCGCCAGCTGCTGCCAGCGCTCGCGGCCCCGGCCTGCCTTGCCGGGGCGGTCGGGCCGGTCCTCCCGGCCGCCATCCAGCCACCGAACGACCGAACGGTCGCTTTGCCAGGGGATGATCGCGTCCACGCCCAGCCCGGTCGCGGCCGCCACGGCGGCCTCGTCGCGGCGCTGCTTGGTCAACGCCTGGACCAGCGCCAGCGCCGGGACCGGCGCCGGGACGTCCTCGACGTCCCGCACCAGCACGCCCAATTCCGGCGCCTGGCCGGGCACGACGCGGGTGACGGCGGCGCGGGCGAGGCGGCCGGCGGCATCGGACAACAAAACGTCCTCGCCGGGACGCAGACGCTTGACGGCGACCGCGTGACGGGCCTCCTCGCCGCCGATCGACAACCCCGTGCCCGGCCGGGCGGCGGCCAGGGCGGCGGCCCCGACCCAGATCAGCGGCGCGGTCACCGGCCGGTCAGCTTGTCCTTGAGGCGCGAGAAGACGCCGCCGGTGGAGGCCAGGCGGGCCTCGGGGCGTTCCTCGTGACGCTCCAGGGCCAGGCGTCTGAGCAGTTCGCGCTGGGAGTCGTCAAGGTCGGTCGGGACCTGCACGTCCAGGTGCACCAGCAGGTCGCCACGGGTTTTCTGGTTCAGGCGGCCGACCCCGAGGCCTTCCAGGGTGATGACCGCGCCGGGTTGGGAGCCGGGCCGGATGCCGACTTCGCGCGGGCCGTCGAGGGTTTCGACGACGATGGCCGCGCCGAGCGCGGCGGCCGTCATCGGGATCGGCAGCGTCGCGACCAGGTCGTCGCCGTCGCGGACGAAGTCGGGGTGCCGCTTGACCTTGAACTCGATGTAGAGGTCGGCGGGCGGGCCGCCGGCCGGGCCGGCCTCGCCCCGGCCGGTCATCCGCAGGCGGTTGCCGCTGTCCACGCCGGCCGGGATTTGGACCTCCACGCTGGTCAGGCCGCGGACCCGGCCCTGGCCGGAGCACTCTGGGCAGGGACTGGCGATGATGTTGCCGAAGCCTTGGCACTGGCGGCACGGGTCCATCGTCCGGACGGTCCCGAGCAGCGACCGGACCAGTCGTTCTCGCACGCCCCGGCCCCGGCAGGCGGAGCAGGTCTGCGGGGCCGTGCCGGGCGCGCAGCAGCTCCCGCCGCACCCCCCGCAGGTCAGATAGGTCGAGTAGGTGATCTCTTTGGCCACCCCGAAGACGGCCTCTTTGAGCTCTATCGAGATCCGTTCAAGCTGGTCGCGACCCCGCGACGAGCGCGACAGCGGCCCGGCCTGGCCGGCCGAACCGCCCGCCGCCGCGTTGAACATGGCCTCGAAGACGTCTCCGAACCCGGCGAACGAGGCCGAGAAGCCGCCGAACGGATTGGCGCCGGCGCCTCCGGCCGCGCCGCCGCCGGGGGCCAACGGGTCGACCCCGAGGTCGTACAGCTCGCGCTTCTTCGGATCCGACAAAACCTCGAAGGCGGCGTTGATCCGCTTGAACTCCTCCTCCGCGGCCGGGGTGTGGCCGACGATGTCGGGGTGGTGCGCCCGGCTGGCCCTGCGGTACGCCAGTTTGATGTCCTCGGCCGAGGCGCCCTTGGCGACCCCGAGGGTGGCGTAATAGTCGTTCATGGTCTCCTTCGGTTCTGGCTCATCAGGGGTTGGGCGGCTAGGCGGCCAGGATTCGGGACAGGTACAGGGCGATGGCGCGCACGACCGCGATCGAGCCAGGGTAGTCCATCCGGGTGGGTCCTAGCACGCCCAAGTGCGCGACCGCCCGGCCGGGGCCGTAGCCGGCCGCCACCAGCGAGGTTTCCTCCAGCCCGGCCTGGGTGGTCTCGTGGCCGATCCGGATCGCCACCTGGCCGGAGTCGGCCGACATCTCGGTCAGCAGTTTCAGCAGCACGACCTGTTCCTCGATGGCCTCCAGCACCGGCATGAAACTACGGAAGTCCGATGCCGCCCGGGCCAGGTTCGACGTCCCGGCCGCCACCAGCCGCTCTTGGCGCCCGGCCTTGGGAATCTCTTTCAAGGTCTTGACGACCGCTTGGACGGCGGGCCGGACCGGCTCCGCGAAACCGATCCAGAGGTCGTCCAAATCATCGAACGCCTCCTCCAGGGTCGGCCCGGCGGTGGCGGCGTTGAGCCTGGACCGCAGCAGGGCCGTCGCCTCCGGACCCAATGGGATGGGAAGCTCGATGAAGCGCTGCTCGACCCGTCCCGCGTCCGTGATCATCACCAGCAGGCAGCGGGCCGGCGCCAATTCGATCAACTCGACGTGCCGCACCCTGGTCATCCGCAACGACGGATACTGGATCACAGCCACCTGATGGGTCAGCTGCGCCAGCGCGCGCACCGCCCGGCCGACGATCTGGTCCAGGTCCAGCGGCCCGTCCAGGAGCGTCTGAATCGCCCTCCGCTCGGCCAGCGACAGCGGCTTGACGGTGGCCAATTGGTCCACGAACAATCGGTACCCGGCGTCGGTCGGGACCCGGCCGGCCGACGTGTGCGGCTGGGTGATCAGCCCGGCCTCCTCCAGCACGGCCATGTCGTTGCGGATGGTGGCGGGCGACACGCTCAGGCGGTGCCGGTCGACCAGGCCGCGCGAGCCGACCGGCTCGCCGGTGGACACGTAGTCCTCGACGATGGCCCTGAGCACGGCCATCCTGCGGTCATCGAGCATTCGTCCCTCGCACCTCCTGCCTGCTGCCGGCCGACTCGCCGCGCGGAGGCCGCCGGCCAAATCCCGACCGGGTAGCACTCGCACGCCTAGAGTGCTAATTCTACGCCGGCTGTCCAATTGGGGCCATGGAAGAGAGGAGGGCGGGGCGCGAGCCGGGCGGCCCCGAAACGACCCCGGGGTCGCTCTCGTGAAGGAGTCACTGCGCCCGCCGCTCGGCAAGCCCCGGGACAATCCACAGGTTTTTCTTTTCTGCGCGGACCCAGCCCCGCCAAGGCCCGACAATCTGTTTATGCCACACAACCTGGAGCCAAAGCTGGTGAGCCTCTTCGAAAGGGCGCTCGACGCGATCAAGTCGTGCCCCCAAGGGGCGATCACCGGCGCCGCCGGCCTGATCCTGGCCGGATGCGAGTTGCCGCCGCGCCTGGAAAAGCAGGCGCTGGCCGGGCCAATCCACGTCAGCCTGCCGCGCGGCGCGACCGCCGGCAAGGAAGTGGTCGCGCACCGCCATGCCAACCACACCGGCGTCTGGAAGACTGTTGCCGGCGTCCCGATCGCCACGCCGGGCGACTGCCTGGCCCAGATCGCCTGCGACACGGTGGCCGCCCGCTATATCCCGCCCAACTCTCGCAAGGTGCCTTGGGAAAGCCTCAGCCGCCGGGGAAAGGTAACCCGGCTGCGGCGCATCTTGGGCCTGGCAAAGTCCCCATACCAGTGGACCAATTTCGTGGTCGACCCGCACTTGGCCTTCCTCGAGCTGGTGATGGCGGCCGACTCGTTGATGAGACGCGCAAACCCGCTGATCAGCAAAGCCGATTTGACCGCCTCCATCGCGGAGTTGGGGCCGCGATCGGGCGTCCGGGTGCTCCGCCGCGCCTTGGCGCGGTCCGAACCGGGGACCGACTCGAACCCGGAGACGTGGATGCGGCTCGTCCTGATCGACGCCGGCGCGCCCAGGGGCATCGTCAACCAACAAGTCGCGGTGCCAAACAGCGACGCCCCCAAGCTCTTGGATCTTCGCCTCCGCGGATACGCCGCGGCGCTCGAGTACCAAGGCGCCTATCACTTCGAGACCGAGGAGCAGCGCCGCCGTGACATGCGAAGACGCGAGGAGTTGAGATCGGCCGGGTTCGTGATGATCGAGGTCTGGAACGACGATCTGCGCAACCAAAACCGCGTGGTGGTCCGCGTGGCCGAGGAGGTCGCCCGCTTCGAGGGCGTCCGCCTGCCGGCCAGCAAGCGCCCCGCGGTCTAGGACTGCCGACTTCCGACGCCCCGGTTCCGAGCCGTCTCGCCCCTCGGGAGCCCGCCACCGAATCCGCGATCACGGCCGCAGGTGGCCAAATGGCCCGCCGATGCCGTCCTGGACCGCTGACAAGCACTTTCGCCCTTCGATTCGGCCCGGACCGAGCATCGGCGAAATGCACGATGCCGTCTGCGGGCTTCGCCCGGCCGCCGCAGTTCGCGCCCGCGCCCCGAGAGGCTGGTGGGGATGCAGGCGAGAAGGCCCCCAACCTGCGGATGCGCCGCACGTTCACGGCGCCGGCCTCGACCCAAGCGCCGGCCGAGCCGGCGCAACCGCGCGACCCGGCGGCATCGTGCTCCGTGCGGCGCCCCCAACCTGGCGTGACCGCTGGACCGCCCCCTGACGCACCCATTTGCCCGGCCCCCAAGCCCAGCAACGGCGAACAAGGACGCGTCCGAAGCCGGAACCTCGCCCGAGGCGCCCGATCCCGCTCACCCGAAGCGACCTCTAAGTCGCCCCGGGCGCACAGGCGCGGCGGGCGCTCGCGCGAAGCGACCCCGGGGTCGTATTGCGCGCTGAACTGACGAAGCCGCAAGCCCAGAACGACCTTGCGGTCGTTCTGGGCGCGGTGGAACCGGCCGCGCCGCCTCGAAACGACCCCGGGATCGTTCGGGGATCTGAAGGGCGGGCGGGCACGCGCTGTGCGCGACCTTGCGGTCGTTTTGAGCCGGTCGCGGGCGCGAACTCGGGCTCGAAGCGACCTTGAGGTCGCTTTGGGGGCGGGCCGGGCCGATTAGCCCAGCCATTCCCGCGCGATCCGCGCCAGCGATCGCCCTTGCGAGCCCAGCACCGTCATCACAGCCTCGGTCTTCCCCAGCCGCTCCGAGTAGAAGTCCGAGTCCCCCTCCCAGAACCGGGCGCCGGCGAACCGTTCCAACCCCGCCAACGATCCGCGATACACCATCTGGGCGCCGACGGCGTGCAGCACCTGGCACAGCGACACCGCCCGCCGCCGCCCGTCCAGGCCAAGGACCAGCGCGCAATAGCTGACGCAGGTGTGGGCGACACGCGAGCGCACCCGCAGGCCCACCGAATTGGCGACCGCGTCGGGCAAGTTGTACAGGCAGTTCTCCAATTCGGGGCGCAGCCGCGCCAGGCGCCGGCGGGCCCGCCGCTGGACCTCTCCCGGCAGCGAGAACAGCGCCAGGGACGAGCAGCGCCCGCCGCCGAAGGTGTACCGCTCGCGCCCCTCCTCGACAAAGGCCCCGTCCAGGGGCGTCGACCAACGCCGGCGCGCGAACGAGTAGGCCCGCAGCTGCCCGTCCTGCAGGAACACGATCGACAGGTGCCCATGCTCCCCGCCGGTGCCGAAGCGGATCAGCCGCGAGATGACCGTCTCGGCCGCCGAGGACAGCAGATAGACGCCGTCTGGGATGCTCACCGCCCCCTCCTAGACGTTGAAGCCGAGGGCCCGCAGTTGCGCCCGCCCGTCCGGGGTGATCCTGTCCGGACCCCAGGGCGGCGTCCAGACCCAGTTGATCTCGACCGACTCGACCAGGTCCTCCAGCGCGGCGGCGGCCTGCGACTCGATCAGGCCGGTCAGCGGGCAGGCGGCCGAGGTCAGAGTCATTTCCACGACGGCCCGGCCCTGGCCGTCGACCGCCACGCCGTAGAGAAGGCCCAAGTCGACCACGTTGATGCCCAATTCGGGGTCGATGACGTCGCGCAGCGCCTCCTCGATGTCGGCCGCAGTCGACCGCGGGGTCGTTTCGGCCCGCCCGTTCGGCAGGCCCCCGTTCTGCGGGCCTCCGTCCGGCCGGACGCCGGTGGCCGCCGCCTCAGTCGCCGCCCCGGGCGGCGGGGGCGGCGGGAAGTCGCTGCCGGTGTAGGGCGATGGCGCCATCAGATCAGATCCCTTCTGGTATGCGGGCGGGGCTGGCGTCCCCGGTCGCGGCTCTGGCGACGGCGTCCTTCAGGGCCATCCAGCCGAGCAGGGCGCACTTGATCCGCATAGGGTAGCGCGAAACGCCCTCCAACGCGACGGCGTCCCCCAGCCGGTCGGCCAGGTCCGGGTCGATGCCGCGACCGCGAGATCGCATCAACTCCCCGAACGCCTCGCCCAGGGCGGCCGCCTCGGACAGGTCCTTGCCCCGCACCAGGTCTCCCATCATTGAGGCGGACGCCTGCGAGATCGAGCAGCCCTGGCCGTCCCAAGTCAGGTCCGCCACCACCGGCCAACCGACCGCAAGGTCGCCGCCCGCCGCCCGGCCGACCGCAGGGTCGCCCAACGACACCCGCACCCTGATCCGATCCCCGCAGGTCGGGTTGACCTGGAAGGACTCCCCGTCGAAGGTCGGGGCCAGGCCCTTGCCATGGGGATGGCGCGCGTGATCCAGGATCAGTTCTTGGTACATCGCGTCGAGCGAACTCACAGGCCCGCCCCAAAATAGTCCCTGACCTGCCCCAACGCCGCAACGAACCGGTCAACCTCGGCGGCCGTGTTGTAAAGCCCGAGCGACGCCCGGGTCGATGAGTGGACTCCCAGCGCCCGGTGGACCGGTTGGGCGCAGTGGTGGCCCACCCGCACCGCGATCCCCTGCGCGTCGAGGTACTGGCCCGCATCGTGGGGGTGCACGCCATCCAGGTCGACCGACACCGCGCCCAGGCGCCCGGCGGCCTCGGCCGGCCCGAGCACCCGCACGCCGGGCAACTCGGCCAGCCCTGACAGCAGCCGGGCGGTCAGCGCCCGCTCGTGCGCCTCGACGCGGCCCATGCCCAGGTGGGCCAGGTAGCCCACGGCCGCCGCCCAGCCGATCGCCTCGGTGACGGCCTGCGTTCCGGCCTCGAATCGATTCGGCGGCGGCAGGAAGGTCGCCTCGCGCATGGTCACGATCTCGACCATCGAGCCCCCGGTGAAGCCCGGCGGCAAGGCCTCCAGCAGTTCGGCCCGCCCGTACAGCGCGCCGATGCCGTTCGGGCCAAGCATCTTGTGGGCGGAGAAGGCGGCGAAGTCGACCCCCAGCGCCGCCAAGTCGACGGCCAGGTGGGGGGCCGACTGGGCGGCGTCGAGCACCGTCAGGGCGCCGATCTGGCGGGCCGCCGCCACCACCGCGCCGACGTCGGTGATGGCCCCGGTGACGTTCGAGGCGTGGGTGAAGGCCAGCAGCCGGGTGCGCGAGTTGATGACGGCGGGCAGGTCGTCCAGGCGCAGCCGGCCGTCCGCCCCGACCCGCAGCCAGGCCAGCTCGGCCCCGGTGCGGGCGGCCAACTCCTGCCACGGCACCAGGTTGGAGTGGTGCTCGGCCTGGGTGACGACGATCCGCTCGCCCGGCAGGATGGCGAAACGGCGGCCCAGCCCCTGCCCGCGGCCCTCCGAGGCCGCCCCCAGGGCGGCCGTCAGCAGGTTCATCGCGCCGGTCGTGCCGGAGGCGAAGACCAATTCGCCGGGCGAGGCCCCGACGAACCGGGCGACGGCGGCGCGGGCGTCCTCGAAAGCCTCGGTCGCCTCCCCGGCCAGAGTGTGAGCGCCCCGGTGGACGGCGGCGTTGTGGTTCTCGGCGAAGTCCCGCATCGCGTCCATGACCACCCGCGGGCGCTGCGAGGTCGCGCCCGAGTCCAAGTAGACCAGCGGGCGGCCGTCCTCGCCCCGCCGGCCGAGGACCGGGAAGTCGGACCGGATGGCGGCCAGCTCTTGGTCAGACAGCGCCGGCGAAGCGGTCATATCCCTCAGCCTCCAAGCGCGCGGCCAGGTCCGGGCCGCCTTCCTCGGCCACCCGCCCGGCCACGAAGACGTGCACGAAGTCCGGCTTGATGTATTCCAGGATGCGGGTGTAGTGGGTGATCAGCATGATCCCGGCGCCGGTCTCAGCCTTGGCCCGGTTGACCCCCTCGGAGACCACCCGCAAGGCGTCCACGTCGAGCCCGGAGTCGGTCTCGTCAAGGATCGCGATCCTCGGCTTCAGCAGTTCCAGCTGGAGGATCTCGTGCCGCTTCTTCTCCCCCCCGGAGAAGCCCTCGTTGACCGACCGCTCCTGGAACTCCGGGTCGAACCGCAGCGAGTCCATGGCGGCGGCGACCTCCTTGACCCAGGCGCGCAGCGGCGGCGCCGTCCCGGCCACCGCCGTCTTGGCGGTGCGCAGGAAGTTCGCCACCGTCACGCCCGGCACCTCGACCGGGTATTGC
>JAIROU010000122.1 GCA_031257375.1 Bifidobacteriaceae bacterium | reverse complement strand
ATCCCGCTCCCAGCTCCCGTTCCCAGCTCCGGTTGGGGCAGTTACGGCTGCCCGGCGGCCGCCCGCGGCCCTCAGGTTGCCTGGTCCGAACGCCGTGACCTGCAACGATGCCGCGCGGCCCGGCGGCGGCATCGTCCAAGATCGGCCGTAACTGCCCCGACCGGACATGCCCCAACAGGAAACCGAGGGCCGCAACCCGGGGGGCCGCAGACCGGCGCCAGGCCGGGAGCGATCGGCGCGGGGCCAGGCCAATGCCGGAGTGGCGACGCCGAAATGGCGGCCGGCGGTCAATCCGGACACGCGCCCGGCGATGCCGCCGTCCCCCGCGCCGGCGTCGGGAGCTTGGCCGGGTGCTGCGGGTGATCCCCGCTTCGCCGCGATCCCGGTGCTCGGCCACCACCGAGCCCGCCCGGCGCCGTCCGGCCCGGGTCGGACGGCGGCCACAGCCGCGCAGATGGCCTCGGGTCGGTCGTTGGCCGGGCGTGGTCTTCGGGGCCGCCCGACTTGTCCGAAACCGGGCGCAGTTGGGCATCCGGCGGAGCTGGAAGTGAGACTGCGGCCGAAATCGGACAAGCGCCGCCGCCGGAGGCGGCGTCGGTTCGGACGGCGGGGTGGCGGGCGGCGGACGGCCCGCGGCTGCCAGCCTGGCTTTGGCCGCCCCCGCCGACCCGGGGCCGAACTGCGACTGGCCGGGCGCCGGCGCGGGACGGTGGTGCGCAGTTGCCCGCCGGGCGTGGGAATGACGGGGCTTCAAAACGACCCCGGGGTCGTTTTGAAGGGCCTGGGCGGGTGGCATATCATTGGCGGGCGCCAAATGGCGCCGCGCCCACGCGCGGAGTTAGCGTCGCGGCCGGATTGCGGCTAACATCGTGGAGGTTTAAAACACATGGATGTTGCGCATTCGGCGCGGGGGAGGGGCAGATGGATCACGCCGACGATGCCGACGCCACCACGCGGGCGCAGATCTTGCGGATGATCGTCACCGAGGGGCCGGTCTCGGCGGTCGAGATCGCCGCCCGGCTGGACTTGGCGGCCGCCGGGATCCGCCGCCACCTGGGAGAGTTGGAGGGCGACGGGCTGATCGAGCCGCACGCCGGACCCGGCCCGGCCGACCGCCAGCGCGGCCGGGGCCGCCCGGCCCGCCACTTCGTCGCCACGGCCGGGGCGCACCGGGCGCTGGCCCAAGACACGCCGTCGCTGGCGGTCGAGGCGATCGAGTTCCTCGGCCAGGCGGCCGGGCGCGAGGCGATCGGCGGATTCGCCGGCCAGCGCGCCCGGCGCCTCGAGGAGCGCTACGCCCAGGCCGTCGCCGAAGCCGGCCCCGGCCCGGGGGAACGCGTCAACGCCCTGGCCGAGGCGATGAACCGGGACGGCTACGCCGCGACCGTCCGGCCCGGCCCCAAAGGCCTGACCCTGCAACTGTGCCAGGGCCACTGCCCGGTCCACCAAGTGGCCGAGGCCTTCCCCGAGTTCTGCGAGGCCGAGACCAAAGCGATCTCGCGGTTGCTCGGCGTCCACGTCCAACGCCTGGCCACGTTGGCCGGCGGCGAGCACGTCTGCACCACCTGCGTGCCGGTGGCGCTGGGCATCCCGGCCGCCGGGACGGCATCGGACAACGCCGGAGGCGCCCGATGACAACGCCGGGCCCCGGGGCCGAACCGCTCACCCAAGCCGAGACGATCGCCTCGATCGGCCAGTACCAGTACGGCTGGCACGATTCCGATGCCGCCGGGGCGGGCGCGCGGCGGGGGCTGACCGCGCGGGTGGTCGAGGAGATCTCGGGGATCAAGGGCGAGCCGGGTTGGATGCTCGAGACCCGGCTGCGGGCGCTGCGGCTGTTCGACAAGAAGCCGCTGCCGCTGTGGGGGGCGGACCTGGGCGGGATCGACTTCGACGCGATCAAGTACTACGTCCGGCCGGTCGACCGGCCGGCCACCAGCTGGGAGGCCCTGCCGGAGGACATCAAGCGGACCTACGACCGGCTCGGCATCCCCGAGGCGGAGAAGCAGCGGCTGGTGGCGGGCGTGGCGGCGCAATACGAGTCCGAGGTCGTCTACCACCAGATCCGCGAGGACCTGGCGGCCCAGGGCGTGGTCTTCCTCGACACCGACACCGGCCTGAAGGACCACCCCGAGCTTTTTCGCAAGCACTTCGGCGCGATCGTGCCGCCGGGGGACAACAAATTCGCCGCCCTCAACACCGCCGCCTGGTCCGGCGGGTCGTTCATCTACGTGCCGCCTGGCGTCCACGTCGAAATCCCGCTGCAGGCCTATTTCCGCATCAACACCGAGAATATGGGCCAGTTCGAGCGGACCTTGATAATCGCCGACCAGGGCTCCTTCGTCCACTACGTCGAGGGCTGCACGGCCCCGATCTACCAGACCGACTCCCTGCACGCGGCCGTGGTCGAGATCGTGGTCGGCCGCGACGCCCGCGTCCGCTACACCACCATCCAGAACTGGTCCACCAACGTCTACAACCTGGTCACCAAGCGCGCCCGCGTCGAGGCCGGCGGGGCGATGGAGTGGGTCGACGGCAACATCGGCTCGAAAACATCGATGAAGTACCCGGCCTGCGTCCTGGCCGGCCCGCACGCCCGCGGCGAGACCCTGTCGATCGCCTTCGCCGGGCGGGGCCAGCACCAGGACACCGGCGCCAAGATGGTCCACGACGCGCCGGACACGTCCAGCTCGATCATCTCCAAGTCGATCTCGCGCGGGGGCGGGCGGACCTCCTACCGGGGCCTGGTCGAGATCCACCCCGGCGCCGAGCGCGCCAAGTCGAACGTCATCTGCGACGCCCTGCTGGTCGACGACGTCTCGAGGACCGACACCTACCCGTACGTCGACGTCCGCGAGGACGAGGTCACGATGGGCCACGAGGCGACCGTCTCGAAGGTCTCGGAGGACCAACTGTTCTACCTGATGTCGCGCGGCCTGGCCGAGGCCGAGGCGATGGCGATGATCGTGCGCGGCTTCGTCGAGCCGATCGCCCGCGAGCTGCCGATGGAGTACGCCTTGGAGCTGAACCGGCTGATCGAGTTGCAGATGGAGGGATCGGTCGGATGATGCCGCGCCAACGATTCCGCCCGCCCGCCGCGCCGGTTGGCCCGGCCGCCGTCGCCGGGGGGGCCGCCATGGGCGTAGTCACGCGCTCGCGCGGCGCCCGCCCGGGCTCTTACGACCCGGCCGATTTCGCCGTGCCGACCGGCCGCGAGGAGGAATGGCGCTTCACGCCGACCGGGCTCTTGGCCCGGCTTTGGTCGGGCGGCCTGGCCGCCGATGCCGCCGTCTCGGCCCGCCCGGCCGCCGGCGCCAGCGTCCGCGCCGTACGCCGAAACGACCCCGGGGTCGGTTTGGCGCCGCCGCCGGGGGACCGGGTGGCGGCGGCCGCCTGGGCGGCCAGCCCGGCCGTGACGCTCGTGACCTTGGCCGGGGACGCGCCCGATGCCGTCACCGCCGTCCGCGTGGCCGGCCCGGACGGCCGTTCGGCCCGGCCGTCCGCCTGCCAGGTCGCGATCTTGGCCCGGGCGGGCGCCCGGGGGACCGTCCTGCTGGAGCACTCGGGCCTGGTCGAGTTGGCCGAGGGGGTCGAGATCGTCCTCGAGGACGGCGCCGAGGTGACCGTCATCGCCGTCCACGACTGGGCCGCCGGCTCGGTCCACGCCGCCTCGCACCGGGTCCGCCTGGGGCCCGGCGCCCGCCTCAAACACGTCACGGCGGCCATCGGCGGGGCGCTGGTGCGCGTCACCCCGCACATCGAACTGGCCGGCCCGGGCGCGTCGGTGGAGGCGCTGGGCCTCAATGTGACCGGCTCGGGCCAGCACCACGAGGCCCAGCTGTTCGTCGACCACGCGGCCGCCAACTGCCGCTCCCGCGTCGCCTACAAGGGCGCCCTGCTGGGGCCGGGCGCCCGCTCGGTGTGGATTGGCGACGTGCTGATCAGGGCGCGGGCGGAAGGAACCGACAGCTACGAGTTGAACCGCAACCTGATGCTGGCCAAGGGCGCGCGGGCCGACTCGGTGCCCAACCTGGAGATCGAGACCGGCCACATCCAAGGGGCCGGGCACGCCAGCGCGACTGGCCGGTTCGACCAGGAGCAGCTTTTCTACCTCCAGTCGCGGGGCATCCCGGAAGATCTGGCCCGCTCCTTGGTGGTGCACGCCTTCTTCGCGGAGCTGATCGACCAGATCGGCCCCGGCGAGATTGCCAACGGCCTCAAGCGGGCGGTCGACGCCAAATTGGACCAGCAAAGGAACGCAGCCCTATGACAACTCTGAGCATCGCCGCAGCCGGCGAGATCGGCCCCGGCGACCTCAAATCCGTCCAGGTGAGACTCGGAAGCGACCCCGGGGTCGTTGGGCCGCCGCAGGAGCAAGGGCCGCCGGGCACGACCGCCATCGTGGTGGTCCACACCGAGGGCGGCGAGTGGTACGCCATCGGGGACGTCTGCTCGCACGGGCCGGTCCTGCTGTCCGAGGGCGAGTTCGACGGTTGCACGCTGGAATGCTGGGGGCACGGGTCGCGCTTCGACCTGGCCACCGGCGAGCCCCAGAACCTCCCCGCCAACCGGCCGGTGGCGACCTACCCGGTCCGGGTCGAGGACGGGCAAGTCTTAATCGACCTCGGGGTCGCTTGCTCGGCCGGCGGGGCGGGCGCGGGCCGGGCGGACGGCATCGGGAACCTTGGCGGAACTGACGGGCCTGACGGCATCGGCGGCCTGGCTGGCGCGGGCGGGGCGGAAGAGGGGGAGGGGTAGATGACAACGCTGGAGATACGCGATCTGCGGGTCAGCGTCGAAGTGCCGGAGGGCGTCAAGCCGATCCTCAAGGGCGTCGACCTGACTATTAGGTCAGGCGAGACGCACGCCGTCATGGGGCCGAACGGCTCGGGCAAGTCGACCCTCGCCTATTCCCTGGCCGGGCATCCGAAGTACCAGGTCACGGGCGGCAGTGTGACGCTCGACGGCGCGGACGTGCTGGCCATGGGGGTCGACCAGCGGGCGCGGGCGGGGCTGTTCCTGGCCATGCAATACCCGGTCGAGGTGCCGGGCGTGACACTCGCCAATTTCTTGCGCACCGCCAAGACGGCTGTTTCCGGTCAGGCGCCGCCGCTGCGGTCTTGGATCAAGGAGGTTGGCGCCGCCATGGACCAGCTTCGCTTCGACCGCGAGTTCTCAGAGCGCTCTGTCAATGAAGGCTTCTCCGGCGGCGAGAAGAAGCGCAACGAGATCTTGCAGATGGAGTTGCTGAAACCGAAGATCGCCATCCTTGATGAGACCGACTCGGGTCTGGATGTGGACGCTTTGCGGGTGGTTTCCGAAGGCGTCAACCGGGCGAAGGAACAGACCGGCAGCGGGATCATGCTCATCACCCACTACAACCGCATTTTGGAGTACATCAAACCGGACTTCGTCCACGTTTTCGTGGCTGGCCGGGTGGCGGAGGAAGGCGGCCGGGACCTCGCCGCCCGTCTGGAGGCAGAAGGCTATGACCGTTTCCTCAGCACCGTCTGATTCCTCGGCCCTGCCTGAGCCCTCGGCGCTGCCTGGTTCCGCAGCGCTGTCTGATTCCGCAGCGCTGCCTGATTCCTCAGGCTTGTCTGGGCCCGAACTAGCCGCGATCCGGGCTGATTTCCCCATCTTGGGGCGTCGCCTAGAACTAGGCCAGGACCTCGTTTACCTGGATTCTGGCGCCACCTCCCAGCGCCCACGGGTGGTCCTGGACGCGATGCGGGACTTTTCCGAGAACCGCAACGCCGCCGTCCACCGCGGCGCTCACGCCCTAGCTGCCGAGGCCACTGACGCCTTCGAGGCAGCCCGCGCCCAAATCGCCGCGTTTGTCGGCGCGACCAGCGCGGAACTCGTCTTTACCTCTGGTACCACCGGCGCTATCAACCTGCTGACGGCGGCCTTGGGGGCGGCATCGGGCGGGCGCGGGCAGGGTCTGGGGCGCCGCTTCGCCATCTTGCCGGGCGACCGGATCGTTGTCACCCAGGCCGAGCACCACTCGAACCTGGTGCCGTGGCAGGAGTTGGCGGCCCGCACCGGCGCCGAACTGGCCTGGCTCCGGGTCGGCGCTGACGGACGCCTCCGCCTTGACGACCTGCCCACGGTGGTGGGCTCCCGCACCCGTGTCATCGCCTTCACCCACGCTTCGAACGTGAGTGGGGCGCTCACTGACGTGGCCGCCATAGTCGCCGCTGCCCGTCCGGTTGGCGCCTTGACCGTGCTCGATGCCGCCCAGTCCGTCCCCCACTTGCCTTGCGACCTGCCCGGGTTGGGGGTGGACTTCGCGGCCTTCTCCGCCCATAAGATGCTCGGCCCGAACGGAATCGGCGGGCTGTATGGGCGTTCGGAGTTGCTTGAAGCCCTGCCGCCTGGCTTCACTGGCGGGTCAATGGTGGAGATCGTGACGATGCGGGAGGCGACCTTCCAGCCGCCGCCCACCCGTTTCGAAGCT
>JAIROU010000080.1 GCA_031257375.1 Bifidobacteriaceae bacterium | reverse complement strand
TGGGCGCGGGCACCACCACCTGGGCGTTGAACTCGACCAATTCCACCAGCTGGCTCGCCTCGGTCTCCGTTAGGCGCGGCGGCCGCATGGCTGGCAACACGCGCGCCAGTTCGCCCAGGATGAACTGCGAGGTCGCGAGCTCGACCGCGCCGGAGCGCCACGCGCCAACCAGCCTGCCGGGCAGCGAACCCGGATAGGCGAGACCGGACACAAGGACGTTGGTGTCAAGCACTAGCCGCACGTCTGCCCCTCAGGCGCTAAGCGTGGCGGACGGCCTGGGCCAAAGCGTCGATTTGCGCTAAGCCCTGGTCTTCGGGCACGTCGGCATAGGCGTCCGCCACACGCGCGGTCAATTGGTCGAAGCGCTCGCCCAGCGCCCTGATTTTCTCGAAGGTGGCCACGTCCACCAGCGCGGCGACAGCGCGGCCGTCCTTGGTTATGACGACCGACTCGCGGCGGTACTGGACGCGGCCCAGCGCGTCCCCCAAGTTCTGGCGCAGTTTCACGGCGCTCATCTCGGCGATCATTGCGGCTCCCGTCATCCTGATCATAATGGCCAATACGGTCATTATGGTCCCAGAACGCCGCTATGGCAACCCGCGCGCCCTTGGACGGTTGGCCGATGACTGATCGTGCCGGAGTTCCGCGCGGCCGCGGGAACCAAGTCTCCGCCCCGGGCGGGAACGCCCACCCGCCGCCGATGCCGCCGGGCTCGGCGGGTCGGCGGCGCCCGGGTGACGCGGGACGGACGGGACGCGGGACGGACGGGACGCGGGAGGCGGGACGCGGGAGGCGG
This sequence comes from Bifidobacteriaceae bacterium, assembly GCA_031257375.1. Lineage (GTDB taxonomy): Bacteria > Actinomycetota > Actinomycetes > Actinomycetales > WQXJ01 > JAIRTF01. Next base: position 3,018 of record JAIROU010000080.1, on the reverse strand, counting down.
GAGGCGGGACGCGGGAGGCGGGACGCGGGATGCCGCGGACCAGCCGGGAGGGCTAAGCTTGACCGGGGCTGGCGAGATTTCAGCAGACAACAACCACTGGCGGAAGGTTCAAACGTGCCCAAGTACGTCTATAGCTTCACTGAAGGCAACAAAGATCAAAAGGACTTGTTAGGAGGCAAAGGCGCCAACCTCGGTGAGATGACCGGGCTCGGCCTGCCGGTTCCCCCCGGCTTCACCATCACGACGGAGGCCTGCCGCTACTACATGCACCACGGCGAGAACCCGGACGAACTGGCGGCCCAGGTGACGGCCGCCATCGACCAGTTGGAGGCGACCTTCGGGCGCAAACTGGGCGGCGCCCAAGAGCCCCTGCTGGTGTCAGTCCGGTCGGGCGCGAAGTTCTCCATGCCCGGCATGATGGAGACGGTTCTTAACGTGGGGCTGAACGACCAGTCGGTGCACGGCCTGGCCGAGTTCGCCGGCGACGAGCGGTTCGCCTGGGACTCCTACCGACGCCTCATCCAAATGTTCGGCAAGACGGTCCTGGGGATCGACGGCGACCTGTTCGCGGAGGCGCTGGACGCCAAAAAGGCGGCGGTCGGCGCGGCATCGGACGTCGACCTGACGGCCGAAGACCTGAAAGACCTGGTGACCCGGTTCAAGGCGATCGTGGCCGGGCAGACCGGCGCGGCCTTCCCGCAGGACCCGCGGGCGCAGGTGGACGCCGCCGTGGTGGCCGTCTTCAACTCCTGGAACACCGACCGGGCCAAGGTCTACCGGCGCCGCGAGCGGATCTCGGACGAACTCGGCACCGCCGTCAACGTGCAGTCGATGGTCTTCGGCAACCTCGGCCCGGATTCGGGCACCGGCGTGGCCTTCACCCGCGACCCGGCCACCGGGCACACCGGCGCCTACGGCGACTACCTGCCCAACGCCCAGGGCGAGGACGTGGTGGCGGGCATCCGCAACACCTTGTCCCTGGACGACATGGCCAAGATCGACGGCAAGAGCTACGACCAATTGCGCCAGATCATGTCCACCCTCGAGAACCACTACCGCGACCTCTGCGACATCGAGTTCACGGTCGAGCGCGGCAAGCTCTGGATGCTGCAGACCAGAGTCGGCAAGCGGACCGCCGCCGCCGCCTTCAAGATCGCCGTGCAACTGGTGGACGAGGGCCTGATCACGCTCGACACCGCCCTGGAGCGGGTCACCGGCGACCAGTTGAGCAACCTGATGTTCCCCCAGTTCGACCCGGCGGCGCCGAAGAAACTGCTGACCAAGGCCATGGCGGCGTCCCCGGGCGCGGCCGTCGGCCAGGCCGTCTTCGACTCCCCGACCGCCGCCAAGTGGGCGGCCGAGGGCCGCACCGTGATCCTGGTCCGCCGCGAGACCAACCCCGACGACCTGTCCGGCATGATCGCCTCGGCCGGCATCTTGACGGCGCGGGGCGGCAAGACCTCCCACGCCGCCGTGGTCGCCCGCGGCATGGGCACCACCTGCGTGGTCGGCGCCGACGCGCTCCACGTCGACCCGGTCGCCCGGCTGTTCAGGGTCGGTGACGCGACCGTGAACGAGGGCGACGTCATCGCCATCGACGGCTCGACCGGCGAAGTTTTCCTCGGCAACGTGCCGGTGGTGCCCTCGCCGGTCTTCCAGTATTTGGACGAGGGGTTGGCGGAGGCGCTCGCCGGGGCGGGTGGCGACGGCCCGGCGGCCGAGTTGGTGATGGCCGTCCACCGGATTTTGAGCCACGCCGATGCCGTGCGCCGCCTGAAGGTCCGCGCCAACGCCGACAACGGGGAGGACGCCGCCCGCGCCCGCCGCATGGGCGCCCAGGGCATCGGCCTGTGCCGGACCGAGCACCAGTTCTTGGGCGACCGCCGCAAGCTGATCGAACGCCTCATTTTGGCGCACGATGACCCCACCCGGACCGAGGCCCTGGCGGCCCTGCTGCCGTTGCAGCGCCAGGACTTCATCGAGTTGTTCACCGAGATGGACGGCCTGCACACGACGGTCCGCCTGATCGACCCGCCGCTGCACGAGTTCCTGCCGGATCTGACCCACCTGTCGGTGGCCATCGCCAAGCGCGAGGCCCGGGGCGAGGTCATCGCCACCGCCGAGCGCGAGCTCCTGGTGGCCGTGGAGCGCCAGCACGAGGCCAACCCGATGCTGGGCTTGCGCGGCGTGCGCCTGGGCCTGACTGTGCCGGGCCTGTTCGCCCTCCAAGTCCGCGCCATCGCGGAGGCCGCCGCCACGCTCATCAAACAGGGCAAGTCGCCCCGGCCGGAGATCATGGTGCCGCTGGTCGGCTCCTACGTGGAGCTCGACCTGGTGCGCGACGAGGCCGAACGCATCATCAAGGAGGTCTCCCAAGCCCAGGGCGAGGAGTTGTCCATCCCGGTCGGCTGCATGATCGAACTGCCCAGGGCCGCCCTGGTGGCGGACGAGATCGCCCGCGCGGCCGAGTTCTTCTCCTTCGGCACCAACGACCTGACCCAGACCACCTGGGGCTTCTCCCGCGATGACGTCGAAGGCGGCTTCTTCGGCCGCTACCTGGAGCTGGGCGTCTTCCAGGTCTCACCGTTCGAGACGATCGACGCCCGCGGCGTTGGGCAACTGGTCGAGCGGGGCGTCAAACTGGGCCGCCAGACCCGCCCGGAGATCGGCCTGGGAGTCTGCGGCGAGCACGGCGGCGACCCTGCCTCGATCCACTTCTTCAACCGAGTCGGCCTGGACTACGTCTCCTGCTCGCCCTTCCGCGTCCCGATCGCCCGCCTCGAGGCCGGCCGCGCCGCCGTCACCGCCGAGGAGGGCTCCGGCACCGCCTGAGGCCTGGCCGGCGGATTGACGCCTCCCGCCGCCAACTGGGCGTGCGGAACTGACCGTCGAACGCGGTTTCTTCGTTGTCATGTCTCACCATCTTGGAGACAGTTCTCGCTGACCTCGGGCTTTGCGGGGAAACAGTGGCTTTGGAGGGCGCCCGGTGTGTTGACGTGCAGGTTGGCGCCGCGGCTC
>JAIROU010000447.1 GCA_031257375.1 Bifidobacteriaceae bacterium | reverse complement strand
GTATCCGCCAACGGCTCAGCCAGGCTACCCACTACAAGGCTATCCGGCGCAGGGTTATCCCCGGCCGGCTCAGGCTGGTCAGCCGGGTTACCCACCTCAGGCTTACGCCGTAGCCCCAGCGCCAGGCGGGACCCGCGCCGCGCCCCGCCGCGAGACGGGCCTCGACAACCACCCCATTAGCGCATACCGTGAGCAACAGCGCGTCCTTCCAACGGGCGAGGATTCCCGGCGCCCCGACCTGCAACCGGGGGACCGGGAGTCCGCCTGAATCAGATCGTCACAATCATGACGCCGCCCCCAACCGCCGCGCCACCACACCACCGCCAAAACCAACGCCGCCAAAACCGCCAAAAACTACGACGCTGGACAGGTCCGGCTTGATCCGATGCTTGCGGCCGGTTCGGATCTGTGCCCGCAAGTCGGCGCCGAACACCGTCAAAGGATTGTAGTGGTCGCCTGCCCAGCCATTGCCGCGCCGTGTTGACAAACGGGCCCCGGGGGGGGGCACGCTTGATTTGCGGACCCGTTTGCCCTAGCGCGGTGTTCCATCCGCCCACGCGGGTTCCGGAAAGGCGAGTCATGAAAAGCCCACACACAACAACCGCGACTCCGCCCAACGCCCCACGAGCGTTGACTATTCCAAGTCGCAGGATTGCGCGCTCCCGGCGGGGCACAGCTGTCTACGCCGCACTGTTGATTTCCGCTGTCACCTTTGCGGGCACATTGACTGCGAACCCGGCCGCAGCTTCAACCGGCCTGGAAGCAGACAGCGAAGCCGTCGAACTGGCGGAACTGGTCGAGCAGGTCGCCCCTGACGGCGCCGAGGTCGTCACCGGCGAACTGGTCGGGACCGCCATCGAGGCAACAGCCGATGGGGTGGTGGTAGATCTGCCGATTGACTCGTCAGCGGCCATCGAACTGGCGCAGGCCAACAGCGTCGGAGTCGCAACGTTGGAGGTCGCGCTGCCCGAGGAGGTCGACCTTCAGCCCGCCGTGGTCGCTCCGGACGGTTCCTTGGTCTACGAAGCGGCTGACGACGGTGCCTCGGCGGTGGTGCAAGTTCTGGACGACGGCTCCGTCCGTCTGCAAACGGTCAGTCCGGACGCCGACTCTCCGACTGAATTCACCTACTCCTTCGGGGACAACACGTATCCGGTCCTTCAGGCGGACGGTTCGGTCGAGTTGTTTGAAGAATCAGGCGGGCTCGCGGCGACCGTCGGCGAGGTCGCCCCGGCCTGGGCGTTCGATGCGGACGGCCAACCTGTGCCGACACATTACGAAGTCTTGGACGGCGCCTTGGTCCAGGTTATTGAACCAGGCTCGGCGGCCTCTTATCCCATCGTCGCGGACCCGAAACTCACGTCGACATGGTGGAACAAGACAATCTACTTCAATCGGAATGAAACCAACAACGTTGCCTTGGGCGCCGGCGTGACAGGTCTTATCGGAGCCCTGATCCCGGCTCATCCTGTTGTCAAAGGGGCGATCGCCGCCGCCGGGGGTTCCACCGCCCTTGTCGCGAATTGGGCATACAATAGGAATCAATGCTTGAAAATCGTGATCTACGGCTGGCCGCCAGTGTTCGGGGGTGTAGTGCCTCAGAACGCGACTAGGTCCGAGGCCGGAGGATACTGCAAGTGAGTGACGCCATCTGGCTGGCGGTGGCCCTCGCCGGAGCCGCCGGGGGCGTGCTTGTCGGCTTCGGTGCCCATGCGGCGCGACGGCGCTGGGGGCAGGCCCCGCGCATCCTGATAGTCCTGGTTGTAGTGGCTGCGCTCGTCTGGACATGGACGCGCGGCCCCGGCCCGTGGGGAACTTGGTGCATCGGACTGGCTGTTTCGACCGGTGCCACAATGACGGCGCTGGAATGGCGCCGTCAAGCTTCGCGGCGCCAAGCCTAACGAGGAGCGCGCCTGCTAGAAGGTCCGGTCTGCCCGGATCGGGTTCCACCGCTGGCCCCGCGCTTGACAGGGGGGGCCAGCGGTTGTTTTCGGGCTGTTGCGGGAGCAGGGCCGCTGGCTTGAAACCGCCGAGGCCTAGTGTCTGGTCTGCAGATCGCGGCCACCGCCTTGCACCATACGACAGTCAGGAGAAGCACCGTCGTGGTTCACTACGACAGCGACTTTGACGCGCTGGCGGCCGTGGAGCCTCAGCTACTGGCCCAGTGGATCGTCCCGCGCGGGACCGAACCCTGATCCGTTGGCCCAAGGTCGGCCGCCGTGTGGGGATTTGCGTGGACGGGATGATCGCGGGAGGTGGGCCGTGGACGGTGTGAGTGGCGAAGGTGGCATGAGTGGCGATGCCGCGCGGGCGGAGCGCGATGGGTCACGTCGGGCGGCGGCCTTCGTGGTGTTCGCGGCCACCGATTTGGTCAGCGCCCTGGCTGCGGAGGCGCGGTCGGCCCAGGGAGCAGGCGGACTGGGCGTGGGAGTCGGCAGTAGATTGTTGGAGTGGATCTTCACAGCGCCATGTTCGCCCGCCGCGCCGTCGCTCGTTTCTCTCCTGAGCCGTTGGACCAAGGAACGCTGGAGGCGATCTTGGGGGAGGTCCGCGCTGGCGCCCAAATGGACGGGCAGTCGGCCGAAGTCGAGTTGGCGACGGTGGACCAGGTCAGGATCGGGCCGTCCTCAATCCGGGACAAGGCGCCCCATTACCTGCTGGCCCACACCCCTCAGACCGGCGCCGGCTTCGCCAACGCGGGCTACTTGCTACAACTGGCCGACCTGTCGATCCAAGCCCAGGGGTTCGGCTCGCACTGGCTGGGCATGGCGAATCCGCGCCAGCCGCGGCCCGATTTCACCGTCATGCTGGCCTTCGGCGCCACCGCCGAGCCGCCCCGCCGGTCTGAGGACGAGTTCAAGCGGCTCCCCTTGGACAGGATCGCGGCTCCCGCCAACGCCGCCGAACAAGCGGTCGCCAGGGCGGTGCGCGTCGCCCCCTCCGGCATGAACACTCAACCGTGGCGCATCGAGTTCGCCCGAGCCTTGATCCGATTGATCCAAGCCCCGCGCGGCGCGGCCCGCCTGCTGACCACCAAGAAGTACGACAAGATCTCCCTCGGCATCGCCGCCCGCCACGCCTCCATCGCCCTGACCCACGCCGGCCGCCAAGTCACTGGCGTCACCGCGACCACATCAAACGGCGCCTTCGCCCTAGAACTCGTCTAAACCCGGGGACGGACCTTTTGTCTCAAACTTGGGGACACACCATCTGTCCTGACATGTGGCGCCCGGGCGACTGCGGCCAGGATTTGCAAGGCGGCGAGTCGCCCGCGTACGGAGCCTATTCTTCGCCGCCGGCCTGGGGGGCGGGGGAACTGCGGGCCAGTCCGGTGACGAGTTCAGCGTTCTCGACTTGGCCTGCCAGTTTGCGGTCGAACGTCAGCAACCTCCCGCCGCGGCGCCGGGCGTCGGCAGCCAGGTAGGTGTCCGCCAGCGACAGTTTGGGCCGTTCGCGCCAAGCGGCCAAAGCATTGGACCAAAGCGCCCCGTCGCACACCAGGCCGGGGTGGGCGACCAGCGCCAGGAGCAGGTCGGCGGCGGTCGTCCGCGCTAGGCCGTAGTGCTCGGTCAGCGCGAAACCCGCCTCGACCATGGCCAGGTCGGCCAAGCGGAACCGTTCCCCTGAGGCCAGCAATTGTTCGACCGCCCGGGTTTGCTCCGGGACGTCTCCCAACAGCCAGCGCAGCGCGCAGTTGGTGTCGAGGCTACGCATCGGCCCGCCGAACGTGGGCTGAGAAGCCGTCGCCCGCATGATAGGGCTTGCCCCAAGTCCCGGCGGCCTCGGCCTCGGCGCGGGCGCGGGCGCGCAATTCCGCCACGTCTGGCGTCGGATCGATAAAGGCCCGCTGGCCGTCCCATTGGACGCGCACGCGCGATCCGGGGGCCAGTCCCAATTCTTTGCGGATGACTGCCGGCAGCGTCATCTGCCCTTTCGACGTGAGATTGGTATAGAAAAGCAACGTCATCCGACAAGTCTAGTCAAGTAATACCCCGCCGCCTGCCTCATTTGCTGCCTCATTTGCGCGGCGCTCAGGTGGGGGCGATCGCCGCCCGCCACGCCGCCATCGCCCTGACCCACGCCGACTGCGCTCCCTGCACGGGGCCATCCCGCGTCAGGCCACCGCGAGGCCCGCTGCGTCAAGCCGCGCGCCGTCGGTATCGTTTGCGGGCCGTCTCGCCGGTGATGCCGTAAGCGGCGCCTATCCGCTCCCAGGAGACCCCCTCCAGGCGCGCGCCGAGGGCGGCCTCGGCGGCCTCTCGCTCGAGCCATTCGCGCTGGTAGGCGAGGCGGCGCAGTTTCACCAAGGGCGGCTCGCCCGCCGCCCCCGGCTGCGGCCCCACCTGCTCCAAGCGATCAGCCATAGCATCACCGAGGCGTTCCAAGGCGGCGCGGTCTTCTGGAGCCATCTCTTCCAGCTTCATGGGCGGTTCCCTTCTCGCGTGAACATCCGACGCGCTCTCATGGCGTGGATGATCGCGATCACGCCATGCCACCAGACCGCCCCAAGTTCAAGCACGGCGACCCCCGACCTGACTGGACCGGTGTACATGTACACCGTGGTCAACCCGGTGTCGTCAGCGAACTCGAAAGTGGCGTTGCGGTAAGCGTGCAGGATATCGGCTTCGGGCACCCCATGGCGGAGCGCCGAGGTCAAGACCAGCGGCTCGTCATCCACCCCGGCAACTCTACTGCCAATCCGGTTGGCGAGCCTTCGGTCGCGTGCCATGCGCAGCGCCCGCCGGGACGCGGACGGACGGGCTGCGGCGCCGGTAACCTTAAGGCCTTATGTTCAACTCACTTTCTGACCGGCTGACGGCGACCTTCAAGTCGCTGCGGGGCAAGGGGCGGCTCTCCCCGGCCGACGTCGACGCCACCATCCGCGAGATCCGCCGGGCTTTGCTGGACGCCGACGTGGCCGTGCCGGTGGTGCGCCAGTTCACCGCCGCCATTCGCGAGCGGGCGCTGGGGGAGGACGTCAACAGGGCGCTGAACCCGTCGCAGCAGGTCGTCAAGATTGTCTACGACGAACTGGTCGAGGTCCTGGGCGGCCAGACCGCCGAACTGGACTTGGACACCCGCCCGCCGGCCGTCATATTGCTGGCCGGGTTGCAAGGCTCGGGCAAGACCACCCTGGCGGGCAAGCTCGGCTTGTGGCTGCGCCTGCAAGGCAAGAAGACCTTGCTGGTGGCGGCCGACTTGCAGCGGCCCGGGGCGGTCAAACAGTTGCAGATCGTGGGCGGGCAGGCCGAGGTCGACGTGTTCGCGCCCGAGCCGGGCGACGGCACAGGCGACCCGGTGGCGGTGGCGGGGGCGGCCCTGCGCCACGCCCTCGACCGGGAATACGACGTCATGGTGGTGGACACGGCCGGCCGGCTGGGCGTTGACGACGGGTTGATGCGCCAGGCCGCCCAGATCCGCGACGCCGTCCAGCCCGATGCCGTCTTGTTCGTCATCGACTCGATGATCGGCCAGGACGCGGTCACCACGGCCGAGGCTTTCAAGGCCGGGGTCGGTTTCAACGGCGTCGTCCTGACCAAGTTGGACGGCGACGCGCGGGGCGGGGCGGCGCTGTCGGTCCGCTCGGTCACCGGCGTGCCGATCCTGTTCGCCTCGACCGGCGAGAAGCTGAGCGACTTCGAGGTCTTCCACCCCGACCGGATGGCCTCGCGCATCCTCGACCTGGGCGACGTGCTGACCTTGATCGAACAGGCCCAGCGGGTCTTCGACGAGGAGCAGACCAAGGCCCTGGAGCGCAAACTCAAAGGCCAGGGCGACGATTTCACCTTGGAGGACTTTTTGGCCCAACTCCAGCAGGTCCGCCAGATGGGTTCGCTGAAGAAGCTGATCGGCATGATGCCCGGGGCCGGCCAGATGCGCGAGGCGCTGGACCAGTTCGACGAGCGCGAGGTCGACCGCGTCGAGGCGATCATCCGCTCGATGACCCCGGCTGAGCGCGCCAACCCGAAGATCCTCAACGGCTCGCGCCGCGCCCGCATCGCCCGCGGCTCGGGCAACACCGTCCAAGCGGTCAACCAGCTGATGCAGCGGTTCGACCAGGCCAAGACGATGATGCGGTCGATGGCCCGCGGCGGCCGCCCGCAGTTGGGCGGCGGCGGCAAGAAGTCGAAGGGCCGCATGCAGGCCCCGGCCCGGCGGGGCAAGAAGTCCCGCTCCGGCAACCCGGCCAAGCGGGCAGCGGAGGAACGTGCCTCGCAAGAGGGCTTGTCCGATGCCGCCGGGTCGCCCCGGCGGGCCGCCCCCGGTTCCGCTTTCGGCCTCGGCGGGGAGCCCCCGGCGATTCCCGACCGGCTCCCGACCGGCCTGGGCGGCCTGTTCGGCGGCCGCTGATCTGTCGCCGCGGACGGGGCTGAAGGACTCGTCCAAAGCGCGGGTGGAAGTCCGTCCCAGGCCCGGGTGGGGGGCATGTTTTAGCCGCGAAACTGCCGTCGTGGATGACCGCCGCCGAATCGTTGATGACGTCCTCGACGAGGTCTTCCGCCGAACTGGCCGCAATCGCTCTCGCGCCTTCCTGGGGCCACGCCGAAGGCTAGGTCAGCGCTGCGCTGCCCTCGTCAAGACGGGCCGCGAGTCGTGGCTATTCACCAGGCTAGGCGGCGAAGGCGGCGGGATTGTCCAAGGCTGTCACCGGCAGGGACCAAATCTGGTCGGCCACTTCGCGCAATTCGTGGCCGGTGTGGACCACGTAGCCGAAGTCGAGTCCGCGCGCCCGTCGCATTGCGGTCAGCCCGCGCAGGTCGGCGGGGGTCACCCGGCTGGCGGCCTTGACCTCGACGCCGACGCGGGCGCCGCCACGAGCGTCGAGCACCAGGTCGACCTCGGCGTCGCGGTCGCTGGCGTCGCGCCAGAACGATGCCGTCGCGGCCCGGCGCGCCCAGCCGAGCGAGGCCACCACCTGGGAGACGACGTAGCTCTCGAGGACCTGCCCGAAGGCCTCGCGCGAGTCCGAAAGGCTGACCCCGGCCCGCTCGAGCGACTCGACGCTGAGCGAGGCGTCGACCGGATGCACTTTGGCGCGGGTGTGGCTCTGGCGGGTCGGCGCGGTGGCGCTGTTCGGCAGCCAGTGGATCAGGAAGAGGCGCCGGAACACGCCCATGTACCGGTCGATTGTGCGCTTGTCGAAACCGAGCAGTTGGGCCAGCCGGGTGGCGTTGAAGATCGCACCGGGGGCGCGGACCAAGGCGTCCAGGGCTTCGATGGCGATGGCGGCGTTGGCGCGGAGCAGCGGATCCACCGTGGTGGCCAACACGGCGGCGGTGTCCGCCGCCAGGCGCTCGGACAGGCGGGCTGGCGAAATCTGGCCGGACCTCAGCGCGTAGGCCGGCCAGCCGCCGTACCGCAGGCGGCTGATCAGCGCTTCGGCGCTGGCCGCGGGGTAGTCGCCGGGCCTGGCTGTGCCGTCCAGCAGCGAGTCCGCCAGGTTGGCCGACTGGCCCGCCACCTCCCTGGGCGTTAGCGGCCACATCGTCAGGCGGGAGGCCCGCCGCGCTAGCGGGTCGGCCCCGCCCAGGCCGGTCCGGCCGATTGAGGCGGACCCGGTCAGGACGAACTGATTGGCAGGCTCAACCTGCGCGTCCACCAGTTCCTTGACGATCAGTGGCAATTCGGGGAGCAACTGCGCCTCGTCTATCACCGCCGGCCGGGCCAGGCGCCCCAGCCACCCTTCCGGGTCCTGGCGCGCGAAGCCGAGAGTGGCCCGATCGGCCAGGGTCGCGTAGGCGTATCCGGCAGCGTTCACCAACTGGTGTTTGACCGCCGTCGTCTTGCCGACCGCCCGAGCCCCCTCCAAAATGAGCACGGGCACGTCGCGGCGGTCCAGCAGCGCGTCGACGATTGGGCGGTGGACGATCCGAGCCATGCCTGCACCTTATCACTCTGTCGAAAAAAGTGCATTGCATGTACTTAAATTTGTGCATTGTCCGTCCCTCTTTTGTGGCGGTGGGCCAGGTGGCGGGCCGCCTCGATCTGGACCATCTCCATCTGGGGCGGCTGCGGCGCTGGAGCGGCGCGGGGGAGCGGGAGCCGGGCGCGCGGCATCGGGCGCGGCCTTAGCCGGCTGACGCGGGCGGCGGGCGAATTGGGCCTTCCGGGATCGGTGACGTTTAATGAGGGGACAGGCTGGAACGGGTGCGACCAAGGAGGGGGCTTGATGGCGAGCGAGGTGATCCACCTGTCGGGGGCGATCGTGATCGACGGCCGGACGGAGGCGTCCGATGTTTGGTCGGTGGCCGGGCGGTTGACCTTTGACAAGCCGGCCCGCGCGGCCGACCTGCGGGTTGACGGCGTGGTCCTGCCGGGGCTGGTGGACGTGCATTGCCACATCGGGCTTGGGCCTGAGGGGGCGGTGCCGCCGGACGAGGCCCGCCGCCAGGCGATCTTGGACCGCGACAGCGGGGTGCTGCTGGTCCGCGACGCCGGTTGCCCGCGCGAACCGTATTCGACCAGGTGGCTGGACGACGAGCGGTGGTCCCCGCGCCTGATCCGGGCCGGTCAGCACTTGGCCATCGCCAAGCGGTACATCCGGTATCTGGCGCGCGACATCACGCCGGACGAGTTGCCGGGGGCCGTGGCCGAGGAGGCGCTGGCCGGCGACGGCTGGGTCAAATTGGTCGGGGATTGGATCGACCGGTCGCTGCCCGAACCGGACCTGGCCCTGCTCTGGCCGGACGACCAGCTGGCCCAGGCGGTCGGCCGGGCGCACGAATTGGGGGCCAGGGTGACCACGCATGTGTTCTCGGCCGAGGGCGCCGCTCAGGCGCTGCGCTGCGGCCTGGACTGCATCGAGCATGGCACCGGCCTGGACGCCGCCATGATGGCTAAGGCCCGCGCCAAAGGCGTGGCGGTGGTGCCGACCATGATCCAGCGGGAGAACTTCGCCAGCATCGCGGACGACGGGCGGGGCCGGTTCCCGGTCTGGGAGCGGCACTTGCGGCGGCTCCACCGCGAGCGCCGCGACCAGGCCAGGGCGCTGTTCGAGGCGGGCGTCAAGCTGCTGGTCGGCTCGGACGAGTCGACCACCATCCCGCACGGCGTTTACTGCTCCGAGACCGATCTGATGGCCGCCGCCGGGATCCCCGCCGAAGCCGTCATCGAGGCCGCCAGCTACGGCGCCCGCGACTATCTGGGCGTGCCCGGGATCGAGGAGGGGGCCAGCGCCGACGTGGTTGTCTACGCCGCCGACCCGCGGGCTGACGTGGCCGTGCTGCGCGCCCCGCAAGCCGTCATCCTGCGCGGCGCCCCGGTCGCCGGCGCGATCACGGCCGGGGCGCTGTAAAGGGCCGGCCCCGCGCCAGGCCCGATGCCGCGCCCCGCGCCGGCCCCGGCCCACCGGCCCGCGCGCCGCGCGAAAGGTCACGATTTGGTCACGGCGGGGGGCGGGGCATTGCTATTGGGCCACAGTCCAGGCCGCCTGGAGGCGGCCTGCCCAAGTCCACGGGCAGATTGGTGACCAGCGCGAACGGGCGGCATCGTGACCATTATGTGATCGAAAAGGGCGGCGCCGAGCGGTCGCGCCGGGAGCTTTGGCAGCCTAACTTGTGACCACAAGCAGTTCGCGGCCGTAGCGCCGCGGCGGCCGGACGGACCCGAGGCGATGCGATCACGGGCCGGGCGGCTCACCGATTGAACACGTTAGGAGCGACAATGAAGCGTTCAACAGGCAAAGCGATGGCGACGGGTCTGGCCCTGGCCCTGGCGGCGGGCATGGCCGCCTGCGCCGGCGGCGACGGCGGCGACAAAGGCGGTGACAAGGGCGGCGCCACAAAGGGCACGCAGGCCAAGGCCGACTGCGCCGCCTACGAGCAGTACGGCGACCTTAAAGGCAAGTCGATCAGCGTCTACACCACTTTCGTGGACGTCGAGGGGGCCAGCTACGAAGAATCCTTCAAGCCGTTCATCGAATGCACCGGCGCCCAGGTCAAGTACGAGGGGTCCAAGTCGCTGACGGCCGACGTGCTCAGCCGGATCGAGGCCGGCGCGGTGGCGGACATCGTCGCCTTCCCGCAGCCGGGCCTGCTCCAGCAGGCCGTCGCCACCGGCAAGGTGCTCGAGGCGCCGGCCGCCGTCGCCGCCAACGTCGACAAGTATTGGACCGACTCGTGGCGTCGCTACGGCTCGGTCGACGGCAAGTTCTACGCCGCCCCGCTCGGCGCCTCGGTCAAGTCCCTGGTCTGGTATTCGCCCGCGGCCTTCGCGGACAAGGGTTACAAGGTCCCGCAGACGTGGGACGATCTGTTGGCGTTGACGAAACAGATTGCCGACGATGCCGCCGGGAAGCCTTGGTGCGCCGGCATCGCCGATGGTGAGGCCACCGGTTGGGTGGCGACCGACTGGGTCGAGGACGTGGTCTTGCGCTCGGCCGGGCCGGGCGCCTACGACCAGTGGGTGAGCCACGAGATCCCGTTCAACGACGCCCGGATCGTTGACTCGCTGAAAGAGCTGTCGAAGGTGCTGCGCGATGACAAGAACGTCAACGCCGGCATCGGCGACGTCCAGTCGATCGCCGCGACCGCTTGGACCGACGCTGGGACGCCGATCCTGGACGGCCAGTGCTTCTTGCACCGCCAGGCCTCGTTCTACGGCGGCAACTTCGCCGACGAGGGCGCCACGGTGTCCGAGAACGGCGACATCTGGGCCTTCTACCTGCCCTCGCCGGACCCGTCCTCCAAGCCCATCCTGGGCGGCGGCGACTTCGTGGCGGCCTTCGCGGACCGGCCCGAGGTGGTCGCCTTCCAGACCTTCTTGTCCAGCCCGGAGTGGGCCAACGCCAAGGCCAAGGTCACCGAGGGCGGTTGGACCACCGCCAACAGCGGGCTTGAGAAGGGCAATCTGAAGTCCCCGGTCGATCAACTGGCCTTCGGCCTGCTGGCCGACCCGTCGGCCGAGTTCCGCTTCGACGGGTCGGACTTGATGCCGGCGGCGGTCGGATCGGACGCCTTCTGGAAGCAGATGACGGCCTACTTCGCCGAAGGCAAGTCGGAGCAGGCGGTGGCGGACGCCATCGAGGCGGCCTGGCCGCAGAAGTGACTCAGGGCCGCCGAGTTTCCTAGGAGGCCGGCGAAAAAGCCGGCCTCCTAGCCCAAAACTCTGCTTGCCCTCCGCGTTTCCGCTGGTCAGCCTTCGGCTGCCCCTCGTCAACACGGCCGGGCCGTGGTTATTCACCACGGCCCTAGGGTTGTTTGGACACTTGGCTGAA
>JAIROU010000440.1 GCA_031257375.1 Bifidobacteriaceae bacterium | reverse complement strand
GACGCCATCGATCCGGGTGGTGGCGCCGTACTCCATGTCGCTGTATGACGAGGCCGGCAAGCGGGTGGGGTATTGCCAGGCGTCGAACTCCTCGTGCCGGGACGGCTGGAGCGTCACGGTCAGCCTGCCGAACGACGCCTCGAAAACGTATACCGCCTACATCGCGGCCGAATATCCGTCATCGGGTCCGCCGGTTCGCGAGGTGCGGGCCACCGGCTCCGTGTCGGTCTCGTCCACGGGCTGGTCGGGGAGCCTGGAAGTGTGGTCGGACCACGGGGTGGTGACGGCCGCGTCCCCGGGGACGGTGGTGTCAGTCCAACCTTCGGCCAAACTCGTTTCCCCTTACGCTCTGTCGCTTTACGACCAAAACGGAGCCCGGGTGGCCTACTGTGTGGCGTCGAACTCGGCTTGCGCGTCGGTGTGGCGCGTTCCGGTGAAGATCGCCAACGGGGCCGAGGCCGTCTTCACGGCTTATGTGGCGGCGGAGTATCCGTCCGCCGGGCCGCCGGCGAAGGACGTGCGGGTGTCCGGTTCGGCGCGGGTGTTCAACGAGGGCTGGACCGGTTCGGTCTCGTTGGCCGGCGACAGGGACGTGGTCGATGTGGTGACGACCAAGTCGGTCTTGACGGCGGCGCCGTCGATGGCCTTGGTCTCGCCTTACGTGTTGTCGATCTATGACGACGCGGGGCGGCGGCTGGCTTACTGCCAGGCCTCGAGCGCGTCCTGCCGCCGGGCCCTGACCACGACGGTTGCGCCCACCTCCGGCCAGACCAGGGTGTACACGGCCTACGTGGCGGCCGATTACCCGTCCTCGGGCCCGCCGACCAAGGACGTGGTGGCGTCCGACTCGTTCCAGGTGACCCACCGGGGCTGGGCCGGCAACGTCTACGTCGACGCCGGCGACGGCCATCTGGGCGTGGGGGAAACCTCCCGCGCGGTGAAGGTCACAACATCGCAGCAGGTCCCCGCGCCGTACCTGCTGGCGCTGTACGACCAAGCCACCGGCCAGCGGCTGTGGCTGTGCGAGCAGACTGAATGCCGCGCCGCAGGTGGGAGCGTCACCGTGGCCGTCCCGCCGGGCGGGTCGCGGTCACTTCTGGGCGTGGTCTCGAAGGAGGCGCCGGCGGACAGGCTCCCGGGCGACGACCTGATCGAGGCCGGATTCGGCCAAGGGCTGTTGCGGGACCGCTGGGAAGGGACCGTCGACGCGGCGGTCGGCGAATACCTCGACTTGACGTCGGTGGGCGGCATGTCCGACTATCTGACCAGGCTGCGGGTGTCTTTCGATCCGCCGCTCCCCTCGGATCTGAGGGCGGCGCTGTACCGCGAAGACGGCGCCAGGGCGGCCCTTTCGACTGTGTCCGCTGGCGGCCTCCGAGTGTGGCAGCCAGCGGTGCCTTCGCCCTCCCAGGACCAGGTTTACACGGTCGTGGTCGGCCCCGACCTGCCGGCGGCGGGGCCGCCGGAGGCCTGGTGGGGCTTGGGCGTGGTGGCCGTGTCAGGGGACCAGCGACGCTGGCAGGGCGAGTTGACGCTGACCGGCGAGCCGGCCGAGGACAGGCCGGGGTTCTGGCGGTTCACCGTCGAGCTGTCGAAGTGGCTCGGCGCGCAGTCCTACTACCGGGTGTACTTGAGAGACAACACGGTGTTCGGCCGCTATCACGAGTTCTGCGGGGGCACCCGGGCGATGTGCGGGTCGTCTTTCACCGGGCTGCTGGCGATCAACGCTCACACCACGCAGGAGTTCCGCGCGCTCGCCGTCCCGATCGAGGTGAGCGGCCGCCCGGAATTGACCGAGGGGATCCAGTACGTGGCGTCCAACTGGGTGACGGCGTTCGGGCTGGAGTGGGATGGAGACTTGTCGTTCACGGAGGTCGGCAGGCCCGACCCGCTCACCGGGGTGACGTCCCTGAGGGTGGTCGCGGACCCGCCGCTGCTGGAGCGCGACCGGATGGTCCTGTTCGCGCCGGACGGTAAGGAGGTCGGCGTTTGCGGCGCGGGGGTCTCGTCATGCGCTTTCGCCCCTGCCGTCGCGGAGTCGGCGGAGCCCGGGTTGTTCACGGTGGCGGTGGTCACCCCGGACTACGGCTCGCTGAACGCCTGGCGGTGGCTTTCTGAAGCAGAACGCCTGGGCCAGGTCGTGGCCTCTCGCACGCTGCCCTTGTGGAACCAGGGTTGGGTGGGCGAGTTGACCCTCACAGCGGACACCGGCGGCAGGGGCGTCGTCGACGCCTCCAACCCCCGGGCCAACGTGCATGTGTCGCTGAGCGAGCCGATGGCGACAGGTTGGGCGCTGGTCGTCTGTGACGGCCCGGACCGCCAGGTCTACGCCCGCGAGGCGGGCCCGTCATCCTGGACGGAGGACCGGTTCTCTTGGAGGGTTTCCCCCGAGCAGGTGCGGGTGTTGACCGCGGCGGTGGTGCCCGCCCCGGCGGCGTGCTCAAAACTGGCCCAGGCGCGCACGTCCCAGCAGATCAGCGTGGAGCATGTGGGTTACACCGGCGAGGTGACGCTGATCGGCCCGCCCCCGACCGCGCAGGACCCCTACGCGCGCATGACCGTCGTGTTGACCAAGCCCGCCCTCGACTACGACGTGGCCATCTTTGATGAGGGCTCGGCGTGGCCGGTGTGGAGCTGCGGCATCAGATGGTCGGGCGCCACCTCTTGCGGATCCGAACAAATATTCCAGGTCGTGATACCCGTGGCGCCGTTGACGGCGCACCGCTTCCAGGCAGTGGTGCCGGCCTGGCGGGCGTCGGGGGCGCCCGACGTGCGGTCGGAGGTTCTTGAGGCCTCTCACCCGGGCTGGACCGGGACCGTTGATCTGGCGTTCGCCACCGACCAGGCGGCGAGCAACGAGAGCGTGCCGGGCGTGATCACGTTGTCCGAACCCCTCGGCGACGCGCAGCTGTGGCTATGCGCCCAGATCGGCGCGAACCGCCGATCGGCGGCGTCGAGCTCGTGCGACCGGATCTCCAGGGCCCAGGATTCGGCCCGGTCCGAGTTCGCCATCAGCCGGTCCGCCGGAGGCCTTGAGAAGACGTCTTTGTTCCAAGCCCTGGTCTATTACGGTCCCCAGACCAAGAGCGGCGACGGTTGGGACGGTTTCGACTTGCAGGCCCGGTCCGGCTGGTCGACCATACATGACCGCGGCTGGGATGGGGAGTTGCAGTTCACGGCTCAGGTGTTGTGGGACTACTGCGTGCTGCCGCGCGGCAACCAGTCATGGGGGTCCGTCGGGGTGAACACCGGCCCGGCCCGGCCGGACGACAACTGCGTCAGGGCCATGTCGATTCGCATGCTGACCACGCCGGGGGTGGAAGACCAGGGCTATTACGCCATGTACAAGCGGCAGGTGCATTCCAACGCCGGCCTGTACTGGTATTGCACGCCGGGTTCTTACGGGCGCTGCCTCGATTTCAGCACGACGAGTTTCGGTGCCACGGTCAGTTCAGCGAACCAGTATTACGCCGCGGTCTGCATGAACGAGACCGAGCGTGGACCGGCCGACGGCCCTTGCGTGGCCGTGTCGCAGTGGGTCGGCGCGACCCCCGACGAACTGGAGAGGATGCTCCATTGCGGCGAGAACCCATCCCTGGACGATCAAGGCAACTGCCACGGCGACCCGGTGTCGTCGGCGACCGGGGAGTGGTGGGAAACGGTCAAGGATCTCGAGATAGGCGGCGCCGGGCCGCCTTTCGAATGGGCTCGCAGCTACTCGACGTTCAGCCGCTGGGACGCCGGGCTGCTTGGCCAGGGTTGGCGTTCCAACCTGGAGATGTCCTTGACGCCGGCGAACGGCCACGAGGGGGGCCTGGCCACCGCCCCGGCGGTGGTGGTGGTCCAGGAGAACGGCTCCCAAGTCGAGTTCACCAGGGGCTCGGACGGCCGCTACGGCTCGCTGGCCAGGGTGCGCGCCACCTTGGAGGCGACCGAGGACGGCGGTTTCGTGTTCAACCGCCGCGACCGGCAGTGGTTCGTGTTCGACGCCTCGGGGCGCCTGACCTCGTTCCGGGACGCCAACGGCAACACCAACACGGTCACCTATGACAGTTCCGGGCGCCCCTCCCAGGTGTCCGACCCGAACGGCCGTTTCATCGCCATCTCCTACCAATCCGGGCGCGTGTCGCGGATCGAGGACCACACCGGCCGGCGAGTCGTGTACGGATACGACGCCTCGGGACGGCTGGTGTCGGTCACCGGGGCAGACTGCGTGGCGACGGGTTATGGGTACGATGCCGACGGGCGGGTCACCAAGGTCGTGACCGCGACCGGCGGGGCCTATCTGAACACCTATGACGCCGAAGACCGGGTGGTCGCCCAGAGGGACCCGGCCGGCGGCGTCACCAAGTTCGAGTACGGCGACCGGCACACCCTGATCACCAACCCCGATGGGTCGGTCACCCGCGAGGAGTACTTGGGGTCGCGGCTGCTGCGAGTGACGGAGGCGTACGGCACCAGCTTGGCGCGAGAGTTGAATTACGTCTACGGGAACGCTTCGACCAACCAGGTCACCGGCGAGGTCAACGCCGCCGGCGCCCGCACCTCTTACACCTATGACCAAGAAGGACGGCTGCTGACCAAGCTTGACGCGCTCGGCGGCAGCACCACGGTGTTCTACGACCAGGCGGGCAACCCGACTCAGGTGACCGGCGCCACCGGCGCCCGAACCGCCACGACCTTCGACGTGAACGGGAACGCCACCTCAGTCGCGGACCAGTCCGGCAACACGTCGCATCTGACAGTCGATTCGCGCGGGTTGACCACCCAAGTGGCCGATCCGGCGGGCGGGGTTCAAACGTTGACCTATGACCTCCACGGGTTCCCCGCCACCGAGACCACCCCGGAGGGGGTGGTCTCCGCGACGGTCTTCGACTCGGTCGGACGGCTGCTCCGTTCGACCGACTCGGCCGGCGGCGTCACCAGCTACACCTATGACTCCAGGGGTTTCGTCACCCTGGTGACCGGCCCGGACGGCTCGACCACCGCCCTGAGCTACAACTCGGCCGGCCTGCTGGCCTCCCAGACCGACCCGCTGGGCGTGACCACCAGCTATTCGTACGACTCCGCCGCGCGCCTGATCAGGATCGCCAACCCGGCCACTGGGTTAGTCGAATACACCTATGACCCGGTCGGCCGGGTCATCCAGGTGAGGCAGACCTCGGGCGAGCTGACCGCCGTCGTCGCCTACGGCTACGACCTACTGGGGCAACTGGCGGAGGAGACCGACCCGGGCGGCCGGGTCACCCGTTACGGGTATGACGAGGCCGGGAACCAAGTCTGGGCCGAGGACCCGTCCGGGGCGCGCACCGCCTACCAATACGACGCCGTGGGCCGGCTGACCGTGGCCACCGACCCGCTCGGCGGGTGGGTCACCTACTCCTACAACGCGGACTCAAGGCTGACCGCGGTGTCCGCCCAGGACGGCCGGTACGAGTCCACCGCTTACACGCGGACCGGCCTGGTGGCGAGCCAAACTGTGGGGCAAGGCTCGGAGGCGGCGACCACCACCTGGACCTACGACGCGGTCGGCCGCCCAACCCAGGTCCGCGACCCGGACGGGCGCAGCCAGGCCGTCACCTACAACGCCGACGGCAACCCCGTGCGGGTGGTCGACCCGGCCGCCGGCGCCACCAGCTACGCCTACGACCAAGCCGGCCGGCTGTCCACCAGCACCGACGCCAACGGCGTGGTCACCAGCCACGCCTACGACCAGGCGGGCCGGCTGTCTCTGGTCGCCTACTCAGACCCGGCCACGGCGGACGTGGCCTACACCTACAACCAGGTCAGCCAGCTGATAGCGACATCTGACGGCACCGGATATGTCTACGACCAGTACGGGCGGACCACCCAGATCACCCGCCCGGAAGGGAATGTCGGGTACGCCTACGACGGGTTCGGGCGGGTGGCCGCCGTTACCTACCCGCATGGCGGGAGCGTCCAATACGGCTATGACGCCGGGTCCAACCTCGTCACGGTGACTGACTGGGACGGCCGGGTGTGGCGTTACGGCTATGACGCGGCCGGGAGGGTCGAGTCGTTGACTTACCCGAACCAGGTGGTGACCGCGTACTCGTATGACGCGGCGTCGCGGCTGGCCGCGGTCGAGGCGTCCGGCCCGGACGGCCTTGTCTTGGGTTTGTCCTACCGGTACAACCCGTCCGGGTTGTTGACCGGGGTTGAGACGGCCCGGGCGGGTTCGCGGGCCGGGTCGTCGCTGGTGTTCTCGTGGGACTCGCGCGGCCGGTTGGCGTCGGTCGGCGGGGACCGGGAGGCGGTCATCGGCTCGACCAAGGGCGGGGCGGTGACCAGTTTGGACACCGGGACGGCGTTGGCGTACGGACCCGCCACCGGCCGGCTGGCCACCGCCACCGGCCCGGGCGGGCGGGCCACGGTTTACAGCCACAACCCGAGGGGCGAGCGGGTCGGCGAGGCCCGCGGCGACGGGACGGCGAGGGTTTACGGCTGGGACGGGGCCGGGCGGCTGACGTCGGTGGCGGACCTGGACGCCGGCGGCGAGGTCGCCCAGTCCTGGGAGCACCGGTACGACGCCGGCGGGCTCAGGGTCGCCTCCGAGCGGTTCGGGCCGGACGGGCGCCCGGCCGGCGCGGACAGTTTCACGTGGGACCGCCTGTCCGGGGTGGCGTTGTTGTTGTCCGATGCCGACCACAGTTACGTCTACGGGGCCGGTCCCGCGCCCCTCGCCCAAGTCCCGGCCCGGGGCGGCCCGGGCCGGGCCTGCCACCTGCACGCCGACCATTTGGGCTCGGTCCTGGCGGTGACAGGCGAAGACGGCCGGGTGGCGGCCGCGTCCTCGTACACGCTGTACGGCCAGCCCGTCGCGGTCCCGGGCCGCGCGGCGGTGGCCGAGGCGACCCGGTTCGGCCACGCCGGCCAGCAGGCGGACCCGTCGGGGCTGGTCTACCTGCGGGCCCGCCACCTCGACCCGGCGACCGGGTCGTTCTTGAGCGTCGACCCGGCCGTGGCCGCGACCGGCGACCACTACGGGTACGCCGCCAACAACCCCCTCCAACTGGCCGACCCGTCCGGGCTGTGGCCCACCTGGGAGGGCGTCGCCTGGTTGGGGCGGGCCGTCACCAACTTCGCGTACGGCGCGGCCGACTCGCTGACCATGGGGGTCTTGTCCCAGTTGGTCGACGCGGCCGGGTGGGACTCCGAATGGCTCGACTCGTGCTCGACCGCGTTCAAGGTCGGCGGGTACGCCGAGACCGCCGCCGAGTTGCTGGTCTCGGTCGTGTTCACCGGCGGGGCCGCCACCCCGGCCGCCCTCGCCCGCGCGTTCGCCAAAAACGGCGTCCAAGCCACCGTGCGCGCCATGGCCCACCAAGCCGGGCGCCAAGCCGCCGAACTCGCCACCCGCGCCACCCGCGCCACCCGCAGCGCCCTGGACAACCTCGGCGCCACCACCCGCCAAATCCTCAACCGCGCCAAAACCACCATCAAAGGCGAAGAAGGGTTCCTAGCGCCATTCGCGCAAGGCCCCAGCGGCCGGGTCCTGGGGCGCCACTTGCGTGCCGCCGGGACCGCCCGGCCCCCCGGCGCCGCGGCCCACCACATAGTCGCCGGCAGACACCCGAACGCCCAAGAGGGCCGCGACGTGTTGGACAGGTTCGGGATCGACATCAACGACGCCGGCAACGGGGTTTTCCTGCCCCGGTTCAAGTCCTCCCCCAACCCCACCGGCGCCGCCGTGCACTCCACCTTGCACACCAACAGGTATTTTGACGCGGTGGACAGTCTCATCAGCAAAGCGGGGAGCCGCCAGGAAGCGCTCAGCGCATTGGGTCAGATAAGGGCCGGATTGTTGGCGGGGAGATTCCCGTGAGCGGCGGGCGGACGCGGGTGTTCGAACTGGCCCACACCGCCGAGGGCGAGGATTACGAGTTGGTCGCCGCGACGACGAAAGAGGGCCGGGCGGTCTTGGGCGGCCTGGGGTTGCGCCGCCGGGGGGATCCGTGGGCGCCGGTCGAGGTGGAGTTGTGGCGGTTGTCTGAGCGGGGCCGTCCGTTGAAGCGCGCCGACATGCCGATGGACCCGTCCTCGCGCGCTTTGTTCATGCGCGACGGGGCGGTTGATGTGGTCGGCCCGCTGCTCGCCCCGCACGGGGAGTTGCTGGGGCTGTCGTGCCCGGACGCCCGGTTGGTGTTGTTCAACCCGCCGACCCTGGCGGGCGTGCTGGACGCCGACCGCGCCGAGTTCGTGCTGTTCCCGTCGTCGGGCCGGATCATGGCGATAACGAAGGTGATGCTCCACTCGGCCGCGTTGGCCGGGGTGGGGGCGTTCCGCCTGGCGGAGGACCCCCGCGGGCGGTTGTATGTGGCGTCTTGGCTGGTGGACGCTGTCGTGGCGACGGGGATGTCGTCGGGCACGGGTTTCAAGCTGGTCTTCGACTCCGACCTGGCGGACGGCATCGACCTCGGGTCTTGGGGATGACCGCGGCGGGCCGGCAACTGGGCGCGGGGGGCTTTGGCGGGCGCCGGCCGGCGGGGGCCGACTGGTGAGGCGGGGTCGGCCGGCGCGGGTGTTCATGTTGGCGCACACCCCGCAGACGGAGGGCTTTGAGTGGGTCGCGGGCGTGGGCGTCGAGGACGTGTGGGCGTTGGCGGACTTGGCGGACCGCCGCCCGGGCGACCCTTGGGCGCCCGCCCGTGTCGAGTTGCGGCATTTGGACGGGCGCGGTCGCCCGCTCGAACGCGCGGCCATGCCGATGGACCCGTACGCGGCCGCGCTGTTCCTGCGCGAGGAGGCCATCGAGGCGGCCGGCCCGCTGCTGGCCGCCCACGGGGAGCTCCTCGAGATCGCCTGTCCCCAAGCCCGGCTGGCCGCGTTCAACCCCCCGGCCCTGGCCGGCCTGCTCGACCCCGGCCGCTCGAGAACCGAGCGGTTCTCCAAGACCGGTTCGCTGGTGTCCCTGGCGGTGGCGGCCTTCGACATCGCCGAACTGCCTGGGGTCGGCGCGTTCCGGATCGCCGAAAGGCCGCGCGGCCCCCTATACCTGGCCGGCTGGCTGGTCGAACAACTGCGGGCCGCCGCCAACACGACCGGCAGCGGCTTCAAACTCGTCTTCGACTCCGGCCGCCCCGGCGGCGCCGACCTCGGGCTGTGGGGATAAACCCGGACCCTACCCCTCCCAGTCGACGGCGTCCGGCTCTTCGACCACGAACCGGCACAAGGCCTCCGGGTCGGACACCACCTCGCGGATCAAGCCCGCCAGGCGCTCCGCCCGCGCCCGGTTCGCGGCCGTGTCCTCCCACAAGGCGGTGAAACCGCCCGGGCGGGCGTCGACCCGCATGCCGGCGCGCACGCCCGGGTCGCGGGAGTCGATGAAGTAGTCGACCAGCCGCGCCCAGTTGTACCCGGTCATATACGCCGATACGTGCAGGTCGTAAAGCCTGTCCCCGATCCCGTAAACCTCGTCCCCGGTGGTGTCGAACCACAACCCCACCACCCCGCCGTCCACGGCCAAAGCCAGATAATCGGGCAGAACGCCACCCGTCCCCACACCGCCCACCAGCCCAACCTACCAGCCCGCCAAACCCTGCAGCCAAACCCTGCGGCCGCGCTCGAGGCTCCCGGCCCGGGCTGCCCGTCGCTGGGCTTGTGCTACCTGTGCAACCCGCCTGGGTTGTTGACCGGATTGGAGACGGCCTGTCCGGGCGGGTTCGCGGGCCGTGTCGTCGCTGGGGTTCTCGTGGGACTCGCGCGGCCGTTTGGCGTCGGGCGGCGCGGGCCGCGCGGCGGTGGCCGAGGCGACCCGGTTCGGCCACGCCGGCCAGCAGGCGGACCCGTCGGGGCTG
>JAIROU010000264.1 GCA_031257375.1 Bifidobacteriaceae bacterium | reverse complement strand
ACCAGAACTGGATCGACAACGACCGGCGCCTACGCGCCATCATCACCGAGATGCGCCAACTCTCAACCCAAGCCACCGAACTCATCCTCAACCAAGCGCCCAAGGTTTAAACGCAAGCTGAAAGAGGGTGGCTCAATTAGGTGACCGTCGACAGTCCGGGCAGAGTCATCCCCCATGATGGTCACCTTCCAATCCCACCCACTTGACCGCGGGGCGTCCGCGTGACCCGGCCCGAGATCAGACCGGGACGTGCCCAATGGATCTTTAGAGATCTAAACCGCCGGCACGGGCGGACGGCGCCGCAGGGGCTAACGGCCGGCCATCGCGGCGAATTCGGCCGCCAGCATCCCGCCCATGTCGTCCGGCCACAGGACGACGGCGCGTCCGACCAGTTCCGGGCTCACACGCCCACGCCCTTCCGCGGCGTCAGCCAAGACCTCGATCGCGGCTTGCGCCCACTCCCCGACTCGGAGGAAACCCTCAACGCGGTCGCGCGAAGGCAACCCGGAGAGATCGACCTCGGCGATGATCGCCTCAGCCAGCATCTTGTCCACGTCGGCCACAAGCTCCACCCTACTCGACCGGGTACGCGGTGACCACGAACAAACGCCCTTGCGGGTTGAACCTCGCCACAACCTCGACCTCCTGGCCGTTGACGACCAGCCTCCAGGCCTTGCCGCGAGCGCTCTCCCACGCCACCCGCCCATGAGCAACCGTGTCGAAGGCCGCCTGCCCGACGTCGGTGTCCGAATGGAACCGCGACTTGGCCCCGGAAGCATCAGGGCCGTGCTCCCTCAAGATGTGGGCGAACCTTTCACCGGACACCGGCTGGAGCCCATCGGGCCAGTCCTCCGCGCCGCCCATCAGGATGCCGGGCGGGTCGGGAGGCTTCCGGCCGGACCCGCCGACGCCAAGCCTCGGCGAGTCGGCGTAGCCGTTGCGCTCCATCCACTCCCGGGTGCGGCGGTTGTGCGCCTCGCGCTGGGCCTCGCTCATGCGGGAGGTCCGTTCGGACGCCTCGTAAACCCGGACGTCGACCTCCCGGCCGCCTTTGCCCCAAGCCGGCTCGGCCTGGCAGCGGCAGTCGTTGTGGGACGCGAAATCGACCGTGTCCCGCTTGTACACCCCGCCGCGGTCCGCCAGCATCCGGCAGAAGTCGCAGCCGTCGGCGCGGACCACGCGCCGCCACCCCTGGGCCGCCGGATCCCTGGCGGCGTTCCGGGCGACCGCGCGCCGGCCCGCGTTCATCACATAACGTCCTACAGGGCCGGACAAGGCCGTCAGCGCGTCGGCCGGGGAAAGGCCGAACAGCCGCCCGGAAGCCCGCCGCGCGGTCTGGCCCGCGGCCTGGAGGTCCTCGGCCGGCACGCCCTCGGCCAAGGCCGCGAACCGGCCGCCCACACCGGCCGCCGCCCGGGCCTCGTCATACCAGTCTCCTGAATTCCCGGCTTGGTAGTGACGTGGCGGCCTGGTCGTGGCCGCCCGCCTGGGGCGGCGGGCGCCTCAGGCGGGCGGTTTCGCGCCGAGGTCTCGGTAGAGGTCCCGCTGCTCTTTCGTCAAACAGCACACGACGGGTTCGCGGCCGTCGTGCTCGTGGCGTTCGACGGACTCCAACTCGTCGAGGATGCCCCGCATGGTCCATGCGGGGCGCAGGCCCGCCGCGCCGATCCGGCGGCGCAGCTCGCTGGTGAGGATCAGGGCGGCGAACACGGCCAGCAGCTTGCCCGACAGCGTCTGATGCGAGTGGACTTTCGGGGTGCGGAAGTCGAGGCGGTCTTTGATGTCGCCGAAGGCTTTCTCGATCTGGTCTTTCGACCGGTACAGCGCCAACGCGCTGGAGGCGCTGAGTTTCGCGTCGTTCGAGATCAGCACCTGCCAGCCGGCTCTGGACCGCTCGGCGTCAATGACGTCCTCGCGGCCTTCCCAGCCGGCCTTCGCCTCGGCGGAATGCCGTTTGTGCAGCGACTCGTGGTCTTGGCGGCGTTTCCCGGACACCGATTCGGCGTGCAGTTCGGCGAGGGTCTCCGTCAGGCGGTGCGCTTGGCCGACAGCCCGCTCCGGGTCGTGGAAGATGTGCAGGTGGGCTCGTTTGGTTTCGACGGTCTTGGCTCCGGCGCCGGGGTCTTTGGCGGTCCGCTCCCACCGGAAGTCGAACCGGGCGGCGTACACGCCCAGGTCTTTGTCCCAGTTCGCCCACCGTTTCACCTCGGCGGCGCGCTCTTCGACGGCGGCGTTGGCCAAGGCGGGGGTGGACGGCGCCGCGACTATGAACTTGATGTGGGCGTCGATCAGGGCGTTGACGTTCGCCTCGGCGTAGAAGCCCCGGTGACAGTTCTGGGCGGCATCGGCCGGGCGTGCCAGGACGGCGGCAGCGGGTCCGGACCTTCCCCGTCTCCGTCCGCGTCGCAGTCTCCCAGCGAGCGGCCCCCGGAGCCGACCGTCGAACCGACGTCAGAACCAGAACCAGAGCCAGAGCCAGAGCCAGAACCAGAGCCAGAGCCAGAACCAGAGCCAGAG
The DNA here is from genome assembly GCA_031257375.1 of Bifidobacteriaceae bacterium. Classification (GTDB taxonomy): domain Bacteria; phylum Actinomycetota; class Actinomycetes; order Actinomycetales; family WQXJ01; genus JAIRTF01. The sequence goes on along the minus strand of JAIROU010000264.1, from coordinate 1,937 downwards.
CCGACGGTGGAGCAGCCACCCCCGGAGCCAGAGCCGGAGCCCACGCGGGCTCCGTTCAAGAACTGCGACGAGGCCAGGGCCGCAGGAGCCGCGCCCCTGAGGGATGGCGATCCGGGGTGGAACTCGCGGATGGACCGCGACGGCGACGGCATCGCCTGCGAATAGCGGGCGGGTTCCAGGCCCCGACACGCGGTTGACACGCGAGAATCCCGAAAAGCCGATCTGACCTGGGGGTCGCCACCGGTTCGAGCCAGCATCGCCCACAAGCGGCACATGGGCTTTTACCTGCGGAAACACGCCGCAACCCCGTCCAACGGAACTATGCGGGCGCGCTGTGAGTGCGAAGCGAGCCGATTTCCACTCAGGGAGCCAACGATGACAACCACGAACCGCACCGCCTGTGCCGCCGCCGAGCCGCCGAGCCGCCGAACCCGTACGCCGAGTTTCCGGCCTGGCCGCAGCGCACGACGTTCGAATGAAGTTTGAAGACGACGTGCTCGGCCTTGATGGCGGCCTATCGCGCCCTGTCGGCCCTCTGCTTCGCCGACCCCGGCCGCAAGCCGGACGATCCGCCCGGTTCGCCGACCCGCGGGGGTCGCCGCGCGGGGCCGGACGTCAGTCCGCCACATGCGCGGCGACCATCTGCCGCAACAGCTTGCCCTCGCGCCGCGCCCGGTTGCGCACGGCCTTGGCGGCGGCCTTGTCCAGCCGAATCGTGAACCGGGGCGAATGGGCGCCGTCGCCGGGCGGCGACTTCCCGCCGGGGACCAAACCAGTCGGCGGCCCCAGCCCCTCGGCGCCCTCTGCCAACATGTCCAAGTCGTCCTCGGTCAGGCGGCGCCCGTCGCGCACAATCAGGCCCCCGCTCCCGGGCGCAGGCCCGGCAAGTGCGGCCGTGGCAAGTCGGCCCCGCCGCGTCGGGCCCGGCCGGACCGGATCGGACCGCAGACGGCATCGATCCCCTAAGGTGGTCTACCGTGCTGCGATTGGACCACGTTGTCAAGGACTATCCCTGGGGCTCGGTCGACCAGGTCCCCCGACTGCTTGGTTTCGCCCCGCCGGGCGGTCCGGTGGCGGAGATTTGGCTGGGCGCCCACCGGACGGCATCGGCCCTGGTCGCCAGAGGCCAGGCCGACGCCGGGACGCCCCTGCGCGACGTCATCGCCCGCGACCCGTCCGCCCACCTGGGGCCGGGCTGGGCCGAACTGCCGTTCTTGTTGAAGGTCCTGGGCGTGGCCGCCCCGCTGTCGCTGCAGGTCCATCCTGGCGCCGGGCGGGCGCGGGCCGGTTTCGCGCGTGAGGAGGCGGCGGGCGTGCCGATCGACGCGCCGAACCGGACCTACAAGGATCCGAACGCCAAGCCGGAGATGGTCTACGCCTTGGACTCGTTCGAGCTCCTGGCCGGGTTCCGACGGCCCGCGGAAATCCGCGCCGCGCTCGAGCCCCTGGCCGCGGCATCGACCCTGGCGGCGGCCCTGGCGGCGGCGCTGGCCCCGGCGGCGCCGCGTGGCCGCCCGGGCGGTCTGCGGCAGGCCGTCGAGATCGCCCTGACCGGCCCCGAGGCTGGGGCCGGCGAACTGGCCGAGTTCATCGCCGCCTGTCGGCGCCAAGCGGCCGCGGCGGGCGCAAACCCGGACCCCCACGCCCTGCCCGTGGCGCTGGCGGAGAGGTACCCGGCCGACCGCGCCTTGGCCGTGGCGATGATGATGAACCACGTCCACCTGGCCCCCGGCCAGGCCCTATACCTGCCGCCGGGCACCTTGCACGCCTACCTGCGGGGGTTGGCGGTCGAGGTCCTGGGCGCCTCCGACAACGTCTTGAGAGCGGGTCTGACCAGCAAACACTCCGACCCGGCGGCGGTGGTCGCGACGATCGACTGGGACGGGCCGGGCGCGCTGGCGCCGTCCGCCGCGCGCGAGGGGGCCGTGTTAGCGCTG
>JAIROU010000225.1 GCA_031257375.1 Bifidobacteriaceae bacterium | reverse complement strand
CGCCACCCGACGCGCGCGCGCTGACCCGCGCCGCCGGCGACATTTGGCCAGCCCGGCCGGGACCGTGTAATCTCGGTTGGGCTGCCCCGATAGCTCAGTCGGCAGAGCGTCTCCATGGTAAGGAGAAGGTCAAGGGTTCGATTCCCTTTCGGGGCTCCATATATGGCCAGGTCACAGGCCCCTCCAGTCCCGCGCCGATCAACCGTTGCAAGGCCGCGTGGGGCGTACGTGGGGCACGCCCCCTGGCGGCCGGCCCCGCCCCTATTGGCCGGCCGGGCGGTGGACCGGCTTGCCGGCGCGGGTGCGGCGGCGGGGGCGCTGACGGGAGGCGGCGGGCTGGGAGTCGCCATGGGTCGGCGAACCTGAGCGGTCGGCATCGGCGGACCCTTGGCGGCGGGCCAACCCGGCCGCCCGGGCCTGCGCCTTGGAGCGGCCGTCGGCGGGCCGCCCGGCGCCCTTCTGACGCCCCGCGCCCGAACCGCGCCGGCCGGGACCGCCGGAGCCCGAGCCGCGCCGGGGGCCGCCGCCCGTCTCCCCCAGGTCTTCCCAAGCCTCGGCGTCCAGACCGGCGGCGGTCCGCTGGGCCTTCGGCAGCACGCCCGTCACGCCGGCGGGAATGTCCAGGTCCAAGTACAGATGCGGGGAGGTGTGGTAGGTCTCGGGCGGGTCGGGCCGGCCGATCGACAGGGCCTTGTCGATCAGCGCCCAGCGGGGCACGTCATCCCAGTCGACAAAGGTGATGGCGGTGCCCTTGTGGCCGGCCCGGCCGGTGCGGCCGGTGCGGTGGAGGTAGATTTTCTCGTCCTCGGGGCACTGGTAGTTGATGACGTGCGTGACGTCGTCAACGTCGATCCCGCGGGCCGCCACGTCGGTTGCCACCAGGACGTCGATCTTGCCTTTGCGGAAGGCCCGCAGGGCCTGCTCGCGGGCGCCCTGGCCGAGGTCGCCGTGGATGGCGGCGGCGGCGAACCCGCGATCGGCCAACTCGTCCGCCAACCGGGCGGCCGAGCGCTTGGTGCGCACGAAGATGATCACCCGGCCGCGATCGCGGGCTTGCAGGACGCGGGCGATGACTTCGGCCTTGTTCATGCCGTGCACGCGGTAGACCAACTGGTCGATGTTCGCCACGGTGGCGCCCTGGTCGTCCGGGTCCTGGGCGCGGATGTGGGTCGCCTGGGTCATGTGGCGCCGGGCCATGGCCACCACCGGGCCGGGCATGGTGGCGGAGAACAGCATCGTCTGGCGCCCCGCCGGGGTGGCCGCCAGCAGCCGCTCGACATCCGGCAGGAAGCCCTGGTCAAGCATCTCGTCGGCCTCGTCCAGCACCACCGTGCGGGCGTGCCCCAGTTCCAGGTGGCGCTGGCGCAGCAGGTCGATCATCCTTCCTGGAGTCCCGACGACCACCTCGGAGCCGCGCTCGAGCGCCTCGATCTGCGGCTCGTAGGCCCGCCCGCCGTAGACCTGGACAATCCTGACGCTCCGGTTGGAGGCCGCGGCGCCCAGGTCGGTGGCCACTTGGACGGCCAGTTCGCGGGTCGGCACGATGACGACGGCTTGCGGTTTGCCCGGGGCCGGCAGTTGGTCGAAGCCCGGTTCGCCCGGCGCCAGGACTTTCTGCAGCAGGGGGATGCCGAAGCCGAGCGTCTTGCCGGTGCCGGTTTTGGCTTGCCCGATGATGTCGCCGCCGCTCAGCGCCACCGGCAGGGTCATGGCTTGGATTGGGAAGGGCGTCGTGATGCCGGCTTTGGTCAGAGCGTCGATCACCCTGGGATCGACGTTGAAATCGGCAAAGGTCGGTTCGGGGGTCGGTTCGGTGTCGGTGGTCAAGTCGGTTATTTCCTTATCTCTCGGCTGTGGGGGCGCGTCGCCGCGTGGCGGCGGGGTCGCGCCGGGCAGCCGATCGCTCAAAATAAGGTGTTGGTTTCCGCTTGCGTCCGGTCAGCCCAGTTCGTCTTCTCCGACATTGTACGCCCTGGCCGGGGTGCGTCGGGTCGTCCGGCCGCCGTAGGGGGCGTGTCGGCACCCCACATGCCGCCGATGCCGTCTCGCCAGGTCCGCCCGCGCGCCCGGCCAGCGCTCGGGGACGGGCCGGGAGCGCGGGCGTTTGCGCTGGTCAGGCTGGTCGGCCTGGCCCTCGCGGCGACGGCCGGGCGGGAGCCGCGCGGCCGTTCGCTGACGGCGTCATCGGCGGCCCGGTCGGGCCGGCGGCGCGGGTCCGGCTGGGCGTTGCGACCTGGCCGGCGGGGCTGGGCCGGGGGTCGGGAGCAGGACTGGGGCGGCGGCATCGGCGGCTTGAAACCGCCTGGTCAGGCTCCGAAACCGACCCGGCGGGCTTGGCCGGAGCCGAGTTCGACGTAGGCCAAAGAAACGGTCGGGACGATGACCGTGCGGCCCTGTTTGTCGGTCAGGGTGATGAGCGGCTCGCCATTTAGGATGGCGGTGGCGATGGCTTCACGGACTTCCTCGGCCTTCTGGTCGACGTTCAGGGTGATCTCCCTGGCGACTTGGCGCATTCCGATGGTGATTTCCATGGCGCCGATTCTAAGGCGCGCGGCCCAGGGGGCGCCGCCGGTGGGCGGGGCGTTCAGCTACCAGCTTGACCGGTCCTCGGCGGCTGGGGCTTGGCGCCGGATGCGCCGTTACCTGTCTTTGACCACTTCTATGTCGCAGCGTGGGCCCGGCGCGCCCGCCAGGCGATGGTCGGCGGTCAGAAGGACCGCCTGATATGCCTCGGCCAACGCCACGTAGACAGCGTCGTAGATGGTCAGGTTGTGGCGCAATTCCCAGCAACGTTCAAGCAGCCAAGGATGACTCACTCGTCTCAGGGGGAATGCCGCCAGGTCATGAATCGCTGACCGGGCAGCCGCTTGGCTCAGTTGCCCAGCGGCGACGAGGCGCCGCCAAGAAGCAGCGACTTCCACATCAATGAGTTGCGGCGCCAAGAGCCGCTCCCCCATAAGCCGCCGCCTGACGGCGTTACCGCAAGGCCCGGATGGTCAACCCTCCGACGCCGGGCGGTGGACTGTTCTGCGCTGTCGCTCGATCCGCCCAAGCCAGGCGCCGTGAGCGCCGCGCTTGCCGATGCCCCCGAGGTTTTCCCGCCACTCGTAGGCTGAGGGGTATGTCACATGGGTGAGCACGAGGCACGCAGCAGTGATGGCGCCGATCTTTTCGAGGCACGCTGTGACGCGCTTGAGAACCTCCCGTTTTGGCTGGTCATAACAGTGTCGGTGGGTCATGGTTCGATTGATCCATGGAAACGGGACGGTTGGGGCTGAGGCTGGATTTGACGCCGCCGCCTCTGGCGCCGGTGCGGGCGGACGCATCGCAGGAGGAAGTCTTGGGATTGATCGCGCAAGGCGCCAGCGTCAGCGTCTTCGGGTTCCCCGGCACCGGCAAGACGCTGGTGGCGGAATTGGCGGCATCGGCGGCTTTGCGGGCGGGGATGGGGGGGGACCGGCTAGTCGTGCTGAGCCCGGACAGACACGCCGCGGCCGACCTGTCCGCCCGGATCGTCAGACGGTCCGGAGGCGTGGTCCTGGGACGGCCGGCGGTCACCCCGACGTCCTTGGCCATGACGATTCTCCAGGCCAGGGCGCAGGCGGTGGCGGCCAGCGGCTTGGACCGGGCGTTGGAGGCGGCGCGGGAGTACCAGCCTCAGATGGTGACCGGGGCGGAACAGTCGGCGGTCCTGGCGACGCTGCTGGAACTGGACGCCGAGGGGGCGGGGCGCGGGACCGCCTGGCCCGAGTCGGCGCCCCCGGAGGCTCGCCGCCTGCCCGCCTTCCGCGACGAGTTGCGCGACTTGCTGATGCGGGCCGCCGAGAGGGGCTTGGACGCGGTCGACTTGGCCGGGCTGGGGCGGGAGCACGACCGGCCTCAGTGGGTGGCGGCGGCCCATTTCTATCAGCGGTACCTGGACATCCTCGACCTGCGCAACACGGCCGACGCGGGTTTGAAGCTTGACGCCGCCGCCATGGTGGCGCAGGCCCAGCACTGCCTGCGCGATTGGTCCAAGCCGCTCTCGGTCCACGGCCAACCGGTCGAACTGGACCCGGCCCGGCGCCCCGGCTGGGAGCTGGTCATAGTCGATGACTACCAGGAGGCGTCGCTGGCGTTGCACCGGTTGGTCGGCCAGTTGGCCTCGGCTGGCTCCCAGGTGGTCTGCCTGGGCAGCCCGGACACCGCCGCGCAGTCCTTCCGGGGCGCCCTGCCCGGCCAATTGGCCAAATCGACCGGCCCGCCGCCGGACGGCTGGGAGGCCCGCGAGGCGGTGCTGGAGAACTGTTGGCGCCAGTCCGGCGAATTGCTGGCCAAGTCGATCGCGGTGACCAGGCGCTTGCGGCCGGCCGGCCGGCCGAGACGGGCGCTGGCGCCGCCTGCGGAGCCGGAGGACAGGCCAGCGCCGGATGGCGGGGGTGAGCCGGGGGGCGCTGGAGAGTCGGGGGGCGCTGGAGAGTCGGGGCGGACCGGCCTGGTGCGGACGGTCGTGGCGGCGTCCGGCGCCGAAGCGGCGGCGGCGATCGCCCGCCGCTTCCGCGAGGCCCGTCTGACGCGAGACCTGGCCTGGCCGGACATGGCGGTGCTGACCAGGACGGCCAGGCAAGTGGCGTTCTTGCGGTCGCTGCTGACCAGCGCCGGCCTGCCGGTCAGAGTGCCCGGCTCAGAAGTGCTGGCCACCGACCACCCGGCGGTGGCGCCGCTGGTGGCGATGTTGGGCTGGGCGCTGAGGCCGGATGTGGCCTCGCCCGCCTTGGCGGTGCGGCTGGCCACGTCCAGCGCCGGCCGCCTGGACGCGGCCGATCTGAGGGAGTTGCGGCGGGCGCTGGCCCGGGCGGGGCGCCTGGCGGGTGCTGAGTCGCGGCCGGACGAGTTGCTGGCGCGACTGATCCTGGGCGGCGCGCCGGACGATTGGCTTGTCAGGGCCGTGCCGAACCGCCTGGGGCCGACCGTCTCGCGACTGCGCGCCGCCCTGGTGGCCGGGGCTGAGGCGGCGGCCCGCGCCGGGGCCGGGGCCGGCGACGTCTTGTGGGCGATCTGGCAGGCCAGCGGCTTGGGCGAGCTGTGGTCGGACTTGGCCATGGCCGGCGGTCCCAGGGGCGTCAGGGCCGATGCCGACCTGGACGCGGTCTTGGCGCTGTTCGCCGCCGCCGCCCGCCACGACGCCCGCAAGCCCGGCTCCGGACCAGCCGGTTTCGCGGCCTACCTGGCGGCTCAGACGGTCCCCAGCGACACCATCGCCGCGCACGCGCCGGAGGGCGACCGGGTGACCATCTCGACGGCCGCGGCGGCCGTGGGACGCGAGTGGGAGTTGGTGGCGCTGGTCGACCTGGAGGAGAACGTCTGGCCCGACCTGCGGCTGCGGGACACCCTGCTGGGCGCCGGCGAACTGGCCGACATCGTGGACCGCAAGGGCGTCTCGAGGGCTTGGCCGGAACGCAGCCTCGAGGTGTTGGACGACGAGACCCGCCTCCTGGCGTTGGCTTTGACCAGGGCCAGGCGCGAGGTCTTGGCCGTGGCGGTGGCGAACGCCGACCAGCAGCCGTCACGGTTCTTCGATTGGCTGGTGGACCATGCCGACGGTTCCGGAGCGCCCGGCGGGTCCGGTCAGCCTGGGGCGGCCACCGGGGGTTTCGAGATTGGTGGGACGGTCGGCGGGACGGCCGGCGGCGCGGCTGGCGGGGGCGGGGCGGTTGGCGGGGCGTCGAAGTGGCCGTTCGACCTGCGCGGGGTCGTGGCCGAGGCGCGGGCGGCGCTGACCGGTCCGATTGATGCCCCGGGCGGGGCGGGGGCGGCCGAGGTCTTGGCGGTGTTGGCCGCCCTCGGCGTCGACGGGGCCGAGCCGTCGCGATGGCCCGGACTGCTGGCCCCCTCGGGGCCGGCGCGGCTCTACTCGGACGGGCAGATACCGGTTCTCAGCCCGTCGCGCGTCGAATCGCTCTCGAAATGCCCGCTGCTGTGGGCGCTGAACAAGGTCGGCGGCAACCGTGAGGCCGGGGACAGGGCCGGCCTGGGAACCTTGATCCACCGGCTAGCCCAGCTCTACCCGGAAGCCGACCGGCCAGAGATGGAGCAACGGTTGGACCAGCACTGGCCGGAGCTGGATCTGCCTGACGGCTACTCGTCGCGGCGGCTGCAGGCCGAGGCCCGGCGCATGGCCGGCCGCCTGGGCGCGTACCAAGACAAACACGGCCCCAGCGAATACCTCGAGGTGGAGGTGGAACTGCCGGACCCGGCCGAGCCGTGGCCGCTGCCGGTCAAGCTGGTCGGCCGGATCGACCGCCTTGAATTGCTGCCGGACGGCGGTGTCAGGGTGATTGACTTCAAGACCGGCAAGAAGGCGCCGACCAAGGATCAGGTCGAGACCAACCCGCAGCTCGGCGCCTACCAGGTGGCGGTCAACGCCGGCCTGGTCCGGCCGTCCGGCCCCGTCAAAGAGGCCGTCTTGGTCTACCTGAGCCAGGGCGCGTCGCAGCCCCTGCAGCTGGTCCAGCCCCCATTGTCCTGTGACGAGGGCCAAGACTGGATGGGCGCTCTGCTCGAGCGGTGCGCCGCCGACGCCAGCGGGGAGCGGTTCGAGGCCCGTCCCGGGACGCAGTGCCGCAGTTGCGCCGTCAAGTCCTGTTGCCCGGCTTGGCCTGAGGGAAAGCAGGTGATCGCGTGAGCGCGCGCTATTCGCCGGGCGCGTTGGCCCGGGCGTTGGACGGGATAGTGCTGACCGACGAACAGGCGGCGGTCGTGGGGGCGCCGTTGGCGTCGCGGCTGGTGGTGGCCGGGGCCGGATCGGGCAAGACCTTCGTCATGGCCCTGCGGGTGGCCTACTTGGTGGCCAACCAACAGGTCCCGTCCGGGTCGATCCTGGGGCTGACGTTCACCCGCAAGGCGGCCGGCGAGTTGAACCAACGCATCCGGTCGATGCTGGCGAAGCTGCGGGCCAGGCTGGGCGTCGGCGGCGACGACGCCCTGGCGCCGAGTGTCGCGACCTACGACGCCTACGCCTCGCAATTGGTCCGCTCTTACGGCCTGCGGGTGGGCGCCGACCCGGACGCGCAAATCCTCAGCCAGGCGCAGCGGTGGCAGTTGGCCAGCCAGGTGGTCGAGGGTTGGGCGGGCGTCGACGGACTGGACGTCTCGGCCGACCAGTTGGTCGGCTTGCTGCTGGTGCTGGCCGACCAGTGCGCCGACAACGAGGTCTCCCCCAGGCTCTTGGCCGGGTACCTGGCCAGGGTGGTCGATCGGCTGGGCCGGGTCGGCCCGGGCGTCAACCCGGAAACCGGACGGCTGAAGAGGGCACTGCCCGATGGCCTGAAGGCGGCCATGGCCGCCTTGGACAAACGGCGGGCGGCGGCCGCTCTGATCAGCCAGTACCGCCAGGCCAAGGCTGAGGCAGGCCTCATGGACTTCTCCGATCAGGCGGCCTGGGCCAGGCGGCTGACCCGCGACGGCGCGTCCGCCCCGGCGGTCATGGCCGAGCGGGCGAGGTTCGAGGCGGTGGTCCTGGACGAGTTCCAAGACACGTCGAGCTCGCAGATCGAGTTCCTGGCGGCCCTGTTCGGCTCGACGCCGGTGATGGCGGTGGGCGATCCGAATCAATCGATCTACGGCTGGCGCGGCGCCTCGGCCGACGCGCTGAGCGCCTTCCTGGACCGCTTTCAGCCGCTCGCCGAGGACCGCCGACCGCCGTCGTCAGCCGCTGCCCGGCCGCCGTCGCCCGCCACCGGCCGAGGGCCGGAGCGAGAGCGGATTCTGCATCTGAGCGTCGCCCGGCGCAACAGCCAGGCGATACTGGCCGTCGCCAACCAACTGGCGAAGCCGCTGCGGCTGCGCTCTCAGGTCCGCGCGCCCGAACTCCGGCCACTGCCCGAGGCGGGCCTGGGCCATGTCGAAGCCGCGTACCTGGCCAACCAGGCTGATGAGGCCGCCGCCGTGGCGGCCTATTTGGCGAAACACTGGGCTCCCACGCTGGACCAAGCAAGCCCGCTGACGGCGGCCGTGTTGGTCCGCGCGCGGCGCCAACTCGACCCCATGATCGAGGCGCTGGAGGCCGCTGGCCTGGACTTTCAGGTGATCGGCCGGGGCGGCCTGCTGCGGACGCCGGAGGTCCAGGACATCGTCGCCGCCCTCGCCGCCAGCCAGGACTTGACCAGGGGGGACGCCTTCATTCGCCTGGCCACGTCACCTCGTTTCGCGGTTGGTATCAAGGACTTGGACGCCCTGGCCAGATTGGCCCGCCCGGCCCGGGCGGGCGAGCTCGGAGGTCAGCCGCCCTGGCTTGACGGCTCTGACCGGGGGACCCGGGCCGGTGATGGCGACGGCGACCGCGGCGGCGGCATCGGCGGCGAGCCTGGTCGGCCGCCTGAGCCGCCGCCGGATGGG
>JAIROU010000120.1 GCA_031257375.1 Bifidobacteriaceae bacterium | reverse complement strand
GATTCGGCGCGGGCGCTGGTGGCGGCCGCGGGCGCGCAACTGGCCGGGACGGAGGTCGTTCTGGCCAACCCTCGGCTGGCCGGGTTGGGCGGGCCGGGCGGCGGGGCGGCGGCGCTGGCCGCCGACTTGGGGGCCGACCTGCTGGTCACGGACCTGGCCGGACCGCCATCGGACGGGCCGCTCGGGACGGGGAAGCGTCAACCTGTGCGCGCGCCACGCTTGGCGAAAGGATCGCGGTTGGTGCTGTTGACCTCGGGCACCACGGCTCCGCCCAAGGCGATCCGCCTGGCCCGGAGCGGGCGTCAAGGCCTGGCCGCCTTGGCGCTGGCGGGCGCCACGGGGCTGCGCGGCGGCGAGCCGACTCTGGTGTGGCCCCCGCTGTGCCACGGCTACGGCCTCGCAATCGCCACATTGTGCCTGATCACGGGCTCGCCCATGATTCTGCCGGGGGCGTTAGCGGGTGTCGGCGGCACCGTGGGCGGCGGCGGCGGACGCGGCGCGGCCAAAGGGGCGGTCGCCCTGGCGGCGATCCGTCGCTACGGGGTGAGGGTGGTCGCGGCGGTCCCCGCGCAACTCGGTTTCTTGGCCGCGCATTTGGGCTCGGGCTCGGCGCCGAGCGGGATGGGCGAGCGCATCCGGACGGTGGTGACAGGCGGCGACCCGCTTGACGCGGCGGTGGCTCGGGCGGTCCAGGACCGATGGGGCCGGGTGCTGGTCAACTTCTACGGCGCAACCGAATCGGGCACGCTGACGTTCGCCGCGAGGTGGGACTTCGCACGCGACCCGACCTGCGCCGGGCGGCCCGCGGCCGGTGTCCGAATCGAAATCCTGGACCCGCGGGGCCGGTCTGTGCCGCCTGGCGAGACCGGTCGGGTGCGGGCCTCGTCCTCGCTGGTGTCCGCCCCGGACACGCCGGGCGCCCGGCTGGCCACCCTCGCCGACCTGGGATACCTCGACGCCGCGGGCAACCTGCACATCTTGGGCCGGGCCTTGGCGCCTGATTGATGGCGGACCGCGTTGCAGGCGCTTCATCGGGAGCGAGAAACGCGCGGCGCGCTCCTTGCGTCAACGTCGCAGTTAGGGGCCTCGGTCGCGCGCCGGATCGCCGCCGCCATCGACGCCGCGGCTGGCTTGGTTGTTTACGCCGTGCTTTTGGGGGCTGGCCTGGGTCTCGCATTCCCAGCCGTGGCTGGTCTTCAAATCGCGGCGGGCTTTACACACGTGTTGCATGTTGTTCCCTACTGTCTGCTCCGACGCCGGGCGGGTCGGGTCGAACGGGTCGACGTGGTCCACCTCGCGGCGCCGGGCGGGCTGGCAGTGCGGCCACCAGCCGGACACCCGCCCGGCCGCACACGGCGCCTGGCGCCGTGGCTGAGCTTCACTCAGTTTTCGCGGACGGCACCCCCTCACCGGCGCCGCTGGCGCGGCATCGGGCGACCGGGACTCAAGAGCGCGCCGCGGGCGGCGGCGGCCGAACCCGGCCCCGGCCGCACACGGCGCCTGGCGCCGTGGCTGAGCTTCACTCAGTTTTGGCGGGTCAGTTGCCGCGCATCATGGGGCCGGCGCCGCCTGGGACTGCTGGGACGACATTCGAGTTCAGGCCGCCGCCTACCGTCATGCCGCCGCCGACCAGCGATGACACACCGTTTGAGGCGGTCGATGAGGTTTCCTCGATGACGTCCTTCGACAGGTCGGCCAGGACCACCAGGTCGCCCAGGGCGACGCCTTCGATTATCTCGGTCAGTTCCGCGCCCATGGCGCCGACCGTCACCGGGACGTCGGTCAGTTCGGAGCCCTCCAGGCGCTGGACCGTCGCATCGTTCCCGGACACATGGACGGCCGAGGTCGGGACCGTCACCACGTCATCGCTGCTGGCGACCGTGATGACGACGCCCACGCTGGCCCCCGAGAACAATTCGGCGTCGGCCTGGTCGACTGACAGGACCACCGCGAACGAAGGCACCGAGGTGTTGGACAGATTGGTCACCCCGATGCCGGTGACCTGGCCGGTTAGCTCGGCCGCGGTTGAGCCGGCGGTGAAGACGGCCGGGTTGCCGACCGCCAGTTCTTTGATCGTGCTGAGCCCCAGGGTCATGGTGACGGTGAAGCCGGCGCCGGCGTCGACCACCACCACGGTCTGCCCGGCCGTGACCGCGCCCCCCGCGGCCGCGTTCACAGCCACCACAGTGCCGCTGACGGTCGCGGTCAAGGTGGCCGCTTGGCGCTCCGAGCGGGTTATCGCCGCCTCAGCCTCCTTCAACGCTATCTGGGCGCGGTCGCTCAGGATCTGCTCGGCGGTTATGGTCGCCTGAACGCTGCCGCCAGCGCTGGGCGAGGATCCCTGATTGCCCAGCCCCGTCCCGCCCGGCATCGAGCCCTGGTCCCCGCCCGGAATGGAGCTCTGGTCCCCGCCCGGAGCAGAGCCCTGGCCGCCGCCCGGCTGCGTCGGCTCGGGACTGGGCTCGGGACTGGGCTCGGGGTCGTCCCCGCCCGTCCCGGTGTCCGCGGCCGCGGCCAGCGCTTCGACGGCCGCGTTCAAGGCGGTGACCTTGTCCAGCAGCGCCGCTTGGGCCGCGCCGACCTCGGTTTGCCCGCTTTGGGCCGCGGCGATGGCGCCCTGGCACCGCGCCAACGAGAGTTGGATGGCGGCCAGTTCAGCCGCGCCGCCCTCGCCGTCCGCGCCCTCGCCGGTGTCCGGCTCGACGCCGACGGGGAAGACGGCCGCCAGGAAGTCGGCGCAAGCCGCCTCGGAGGCGCCCAGGCCGTCAGCGGCGGCCTCGAGCAAGCCCTGGACCGCGTCGTAAGCGGCCAGCAACTCGTCTTGGGCCGCCTCGACCGCCGCGACCGCCTCCGCCACCGCTCCAGCTGCGCCCCCCGAGCCGCCCGCCGGAGTGTCAGACCCGCCGCCCGCCGCGCCGCCCGCCGAGTTGTCCGATGCCGCCGAAACAGTCGCCGCCCCAGTCACGTCGCCCGCGGCGACGGCCGGGCCGCCGCGGGTGGTCGCGCCCGCAGTGGTGTGGACGGCGTTTGAGGCCACCACCGCGCCGGCGTCGGCATAGGCGATGGTGGCGGCGCCCGACCCGGCCGCAGACGAGGACGACGAGGAGGACGACGAGCCGGAGGCCTGATCCTCCAGATCCTGGGCCAGTTGCTCCTCGGCGTCGGCCAGCGCCTCTTCGGCCTCCTGGACGGACTCGTCAAGGTCGCTCGGATCCAGGGTCGCCAGCGTCTGGCCGGCCGTGACCGTTTCGCCAACGGCCACGGCCAGGTCGGCCACCGTCCCGGCGACCTGGAAGGCGGCCTGGTCCTGCGCCACCAGTCCAACCGTGCCGGTGCCGGAGGCTTGCTGGACCACCGATCCGGGCGCGGCCACCGCCGTGCGGTACTCCGGGCCGGAGGGCCGGGCCAGCCAATAGGCCGCCCCGCCGCCCGCGCCCAAGGCCACGGCCAGGCCGGCGGCCGTGATGATGGCGCCGCGCCGACGGCGCCGGCGGCGGGACTGCCCCAAGCGCCCGCCGCCGACGCCCGTTCCGGCGGCCGCCCGCGTCATGTCAGTCTCCAATCAAGAACTCCGCCGACCGGCGCAGCGGCCTCCAAGATGACCGAACCGGACTCGTCAGCCGCATCTGGGACACCCGAATCCGGGGCCGAGCGCCCGCGCGGCGCCCGGCCGCCGGCCCCGCTGGGATCGGCTTGGGCGGCGCCATCGGTCCCGGGCGGGGCGCCACCGCCGGCGGCGCCGCCGAAGCCAGCGCCACGCCCTCCCCCGGCCGCCGCCAGGCAGCCGTCCTCGCCGGGCGTCGAAACCGCCAAGGACTCGGCCTCGACCCGGCCCGAGGCGTCGGTCTGGCCCTGCGCCACGACGCACTTGCCGACTTCCAGGGCGCTGGCGTCGGCCGCCTTGGTGGCGGTGATCTCGGCCGCGCCGATCGTGAAGACGCGGGTGACCGGCTCAGATTCGTCGGCGGCCGGGGATTCTGCGGCCTCGGCCCCGCCGCCAAAGCCGCCCCGCCCGGACTGCTGGACGCTGACCGTCTCGCCATCGACCGCCGTCACCAGGCCGAAGGCCATGTTCGCGGCCACCCCGCCGCCCGGCCCAAAGGCCTCGCCGTCGCCCTCGGGGCCGGGCGCCAAGCCCATGTCGGAAGGCAGGTCGGAGGGCAGGTCGGAGGGCATTCCCTCGGGGAAGCCGCCTTCGGGCGCCTGGCCCGGGCCGCCCGCCCCGCTCGGCCGGTCAGTCGGCATCCCCTCGGGGAACTCGCCCTCCGGCCACTCGCCGGACCCGCCGGACCCGCCGAACCCGCCAAAGCCGCCGCCGAACCCGGCCGACGCGCAAGTCCCATCCCCCTCGGCGGAGGTCACCGCGACGGTGGCGGCGGCGAAGACGGAATCCTCGGAAGAGGTCGCCGCGGCATCGGACGCCTCCCCGACGGCCGCCACGCAGACGCCGACCACGACATCGGCGGCGCTGCCCGCCACCTGCTCGGTGATGACCGTCTCGGCCGAATAGCCGACCGCCGTCTGCTTCTCCGAATCCTGCACCTGGAGCAGGCCGTCGGTGACGGCGGCGATGGTGCCGGACACCCCCGGCGCCAACTCGGACCAGCCGTCTTCGCCCCCCGCGTCCGACGGCGAAGAAGACGGCGGCGGCGCCGATGAGTCAGCGCCCGGCTCGGCGCCGCCGCAGCCGGCCGCGGCCAGGGCGGCGAAAGCCAGGGCGGCGGTCCACCTAAACCTACGTGTGGTGTTCAGCTTCATGGGTCACTCCGTCTCTCGATGGGGTTTGGGGTCTGGGCGCTCATTCATCCCTCAGGGCGTCGACCGGGGCCAGTTTGGCGGCGCGGGCGGCCGGGTAGACGCCGAAGACCAGCCCTATCCCGATGGCCACCGCCACCGCCCCGACCACCGCCGGCCAGGACACGACGATTGACGACCCGAGCGCGGTCGGCAGCGTCAGAGCGCCGGCGATGCCGAGCCCGGCCCCGAGCACGCCGCCGACCAGTCCCAGCACGGTCGCCTCGACCAAGAACTGGCGGCGGATGGCGGACGGCTTGGCGCCCAGCGCCTTGCGCAGCCCGATCTCGCGGGTCCGCTCGGTCACCGAGACCAGCATGATGTTCATCACCCCGATCCCGCCCACCAGCAGGGCGATGGCGGCGATCCCCACCAGCAGCACCGTCAGCGTGCGGTAGACGGCGGTGGCGGTTGACACCAGGGCGTCCTGGGAGGAGATCGAGAAGTCCGCGTCGTCCGGATCGGTGATGCCGTGCAGGTTCGCCAGCAGCGTCTCGGCCTCCTGGTAGGCGGCCGAGAGCGTGTCCCGCCCGGTCGCCTGGATGTACATGGTTTGGACCGAAGTGGTGGTGGACTCGGCGATCTGGGCGGTGTAGGTCTGCATCGGCACCACCGCCAAGTCGTCCAAGTTGGTCTCGTCGGACGAGCCCTGCTCCGCCAGCACGCCGAGGACCTCGTAAGTCTGAGAGTCGATGGTCAGCGACCGCCCCACCGCCCAGACCGTGCCGAACAACTCCTGGGCGGTCTCCGTGCCCAGGACTATGACGCTGGCCCCGGCCAGGGCGTCAGCCTCGGAGAAGAACTCGCCCAGGAGCAGCGTCCGCGAGCGGACGGCCGGCCAGGCGGTGGTGGTGGCGGTGACGGTGGTGGTCCAGTTGGTCTCGCCGTTCTCCAAAGAGGCCTGTGTCGAAGCCTCCGGCGCCACCCCGGCGATGTCCGGCGCGGCCGTCGCCGAACCGAGGGCGGCGGCATCGTCCATCGTCAAACTGCCGGACGAGCCGAAACCGCCGCGAACCCCCTCCAACGAGGTTGACGAGCCGGGCCGGACGATCAACAAGTTGGAGCCGAGCGAGGAAATCGACTCCGACACGTCTTTCTGCGTCCCCAAGCCCAGCCCAACGGTCAGGATCACGGCCGCGATGCCGATCAAGATGCCGACTATCGTCAGCACCGAGCGCATGGCGTGCGAGCGGATCGCGGCCAGGCCGGTGCGCAGCGTCTCGCCCCAACTCATGACGCCGCCTCCTTGACCACCACCGGCACCTCGGCCGTGTCGACGCCGACGCGCCCGTCCACGATCAGGCCGTCGCGGACCTCGATCAGCCGGTCCGCCCGGCCCGCCACGTCGCGGTCGTGCGTGATCAGGACGACAGTCCGTCCGGAGCGGTGAACCTGGTCGAAGATCCCCAGGATCTCGCGCGCCGAGGCCGAGTCGAGGTTGCCGGTCGGCTCGTCCGCCAAGAGCAACGTCGGCTCGGTGACCAGGGCGCGGGCGATGGTCACCCGCTGCTGCTGGCCGCCGGAGAGCTGGCCGGGGCGGTTGCCCACCTTGTCGCCCAGGCCGACGCTCTCAAGGGCGGCGATGGCGCGGCGCTTGCGCTCGGCCGGGCGCACCTGGGCGTAGCAGAGCGGCAATTCGACGTTGCGCCAGGCCGACAGCGAGGCCAGGAGGTTGAACTGCTGGAAGACGAACCCGACCCGGCGGCCCCTGACCTCCGCCAGGTCGGATTCGTCCATCTCGGAGACGTCCTCGCCGGCGATCTGGTAGCGGCCGGCGGTGGCCACGTCGAGGCAGCCCAAGATGTTCATCAAAGTTGATTTCCCGGAACCCGACGGCCCCACCACGGCCACGTATTCGCCCTCGTCAATGGTCAAGCTGACGCCCCGCAGGGCCTCGAACTCGATGTCGCCGGAGGAATAGACCTTGCGCACGCCGTCCAACCGGATGACCGTCTCAGCCATTGGGCACCGGGCCCATCTGGGGGAAGCCGACCTCGCCGCCGGGGAAGCCGCCCCCGCCGCCCGGCATCTGGTCGAAGCCGAACTCGCCCATGCGCTCCTCCAGGCCGCCGCCATCGCCCGACTGGTCCGAGCCTGTCGTCACCGCGACCGTGATCTGCACTTGGTCGCCTTCGGCCAGGCCCGATGTGATTTCGACCATCGAGCCGGCCGTCTCGCCCACAGTCACCTCGGTCCGGGTGGCGACCGAATCGACCAACTTGTCCACATAGGCCACGCCGTCCTCGGTTTGGATCGCGCTCAGCGGGATGGTCAGCACGTCCACCCGGCGCTCATAGATCAACTCGACAGACGCGCTGAGCCCGTCCAACAGGCCCTCGGGCTGGCCGGTGACGTCCACCACGACGGGGAAGGAGGCGCTGCCGCCGGAGGTCGAGGCGACCCGGCCGAGCGATGAGATGACGCCGTAAACGGTCTCGTCAGCCCCGTCCACAGTGATTTCGGCCTGGCCGCCGACCTCCAGCAAGGCCAAGTCGGAGTCCGACACGGACAGCGCGATCGACCAGGCCTCGGTGCCGATAATGGTGAAAGCGGCGGTTGACGAGGTGGACGCGGTTTGGCTGGCGGCGCCCATGGCCGTCCCGCCGGGGGCGCCGGACGAGCCGGTTGAACCGCTGGTTGAGGTTCCGACCAAGTCTCCCACGGCCACGCCGACCGAGGTCACCTGCCCGGCCACGGGCGCCAGCAGGACCGCGTCGGCCATATTGGCCTCGGCCGTCTCCAAGTTGGCGGCCGCGACCTCGACTTGCGCTTCGGCCGCGGCGATTTTGGCGTCCGATGCCGTGCTGCCGTCCGCCGCCGCCTCCGCCGCCGCCAGCGTGGCCTCGGACTGCGCCAGGGTCGCGGCGGCCTCCAGCCGGGCGGCCTCCAGGCGCAGGGTGTCGATCGTCGCCAGCGTCTGGCCCTCCTCGACCATGTCGCCGGCCGACACCTCGACGGTCAGGACCGTCCCGCTGGCCTCGAATGACACCGTTTCATTGACGGCCTGGGCGATGGAGCCGGTGGCGGTGACGGACTTGTCCAAGGTCTGCAGGGAGGCCGTGGCGGTCTGCGTGATGACGTTCTCGGCCTCGGCCTGCGGCGTCCACCAGATCAGCCAGGCCGCCCCGACGCCCGCCACCACCGCGGCGCCCGCCGCCACCAGCCAGGGCCAGCGGCGGCGCCGGCGGCGGCCGCCGCCGGGCGCGTCTGGGGGGGCGGCGCCGTCGGCCCGATGTCGTGTTCGTGCGAGCATGTGGGGTTCCTTCCGGTCGGTGCGATCCGACCAACCACTGTGGCAGGCCACGCTGAGGAAACCCTTATTGTCGGCTGGGAGCATCCTGAGAGCGGTTTGACCTGGACGAATGCCGGGCCAGGGTCTTCCCAGGGTTATCCCAGCCACCTGGCAGGGCGGCTGGCTAGCTTGGCGCCGTGCGACCCGGCCAGACCCTCCCCGACGCGCCGCCGGGCGGTTGGCCGCCCCCGCGCGGACTCGAATTGCAGCTTTGATCCCTATCTGCCCCGCCAACCGGGGCAGATCGCTCGCAAACCCGCATTTCGCGCCCCGCCCGCCCGCCAAAGCCGCCCCGGCGCCGGCGGCGTCATCGGAAACTGAACGCCAGCGGGAAGACGAGCGCCACCACCGCGGCCCACAGGCAGTAGACGGGCAGGTAGCCGGTGTGCCAGCGCTCGAGGCTGGCGAACGGCGCGCGGCGCAGGCCGAAGCGGGCGGCCAGCACCCCGGCGCCGACCAATTGCGCGGCCAGCAGGACGTTCAGGCCCAGGGCGGCCAGTTTGTTGGGGCTGGTCCCCCATTCCGCGATCCGCCCGACCATGGCCGCGAGCACGGCGGCGTCGACCGCCAGGGCGGCGGCCACCAAGGCGAATTGGAGCCAGTCGAACAGGCCCGCCGGGGCCAAGCGCTCCCGCGCCGAGGCCGCGAACAGGACCAAAGCCACCACCAGCATCAAGATCGCGTCGAAGACCATCAGATCGTCGCGGTCGATCTGGACCAGGTCGCCGGCGGCCACCATGACCGGGACTATGGCCAGCAGCATGACCAGCGTCAGCGGCGTGAAGATCTTGGTCAGGACGGGCGCGATGTTCTCGATCAGGCCCTGTTTGGCGTCCACCAGCCAGGCCGCCACGACCAGCGCGCCCGGCATGCCGAGCGGCAGCACCCAATCCCCGACCAGCCAGCCGAGGTCGTGCCCCAAGCTCGAGACCGCCGCCACCAGCAGGCCCACCAGCACCCCGCCGCCCAAGGCGATGAGCACGTAGTAGATGGCCAACTCGCCCGAGAAACGCACAAAATCCATCAGCCGCCGCCCGGCCAGGCCCCAGCCCCCGCAGTAGACCACCCCGGCCAAGCCCCACAGCGCCACCGGCAGGTGCAGGGCGGTCAACGCCTCGGTCGAGCCGCCAGGCGCGAACGGGAACAGGTTCACCGCCGCCGCCAACGCCGCCGCCACGCCCAGCACCGAGACCACGTCCGCCCGTCGGGCGCCGCGCCGCCAGACGAAGTACGCCACCAGCCAGGGCAGCACCGCGAACC
This sequence comes from Bifidobacteriaceae bacterium, assembly GCA_031257375.1. Lineage (GTDB taxonomy): Bacteria > Actinomycetota > Actinomycetes > Actinomycetales > WQXJ01 > JAIRTF01. Next base: position 15,647 of record JAIROU010000120.1, on the reverse strand, counting down.
CCAGGTTCCGGGCCAAGACCGCGCCACCGTCCAGCCACCGCGTCAACCCCAGCACGGTCAGCCCGGCGCCCGCCGCCAGGGCCAGCACCGCGAACAACTCGCGCCCGGCGCGGCCAGCCGCCCCAGCCGCCTCCCCAAGGCTCAACTGCTGCCACAGCCTGTCGGAATGCTCCTGCGCGAATTCGCGCGACACGGCATCGGCCTGGCCCAGCCGCTTGGCCGCGACCAAAAAGGCCTCCTCGTCATCGAGCCCGACCGCCCGCAGGTCCGCCATTTGGGCGCGCAGGTGGTCCTCAAGTTCGGCCACGTCATCCTCGGTCATCGCCCGATGCCGTCCCTGGGCCTGGCGCCAACGCTCGATTTGCGCTTCGGCGGCGTTCTCGGTTTTCACGATGCCGCCGTCCGGGCCGGGGCGGGCAGCGGTGGCGGGGGCGCGACTTGGGCCGCCCGCCAGACTTGGTGCAGCGCCTCCGCCACGATCGACCACTGCTCGCGCCGGGACTCCAACTGGCCCAGGCCGCGCCCGGTGATGGCGTAGACCTTGCGGCGGCGCCCGCCCTTCGAGGCGCCCCAGGTCGCTTCGATGTGGCCGCCCGCCTCGAGGCGGTGCAAGAGCGGGTAGAGCATCCCATCGGCCCAGCTCAGACGGCCGCCCGAGAGTTCGGAGATTTGCTTTTGGATGGCGTAGCCGTAGCTCGGGCCGGTCGCCAGGATGCCCAGCACCAACGGCGTGGCCGATGCCGCCACCAGGTCTTTGTCGATTCTCACGGTTCCATCCCCCTGACCACGCCCGCATCCCTAGATCTGCTAGGTACAGAAGCCTAGCAGATCTAGGGATGCCCGGGCGGCGCCGGTTCTCACAGTTTGAGAATCCGATCCGGCCGCAGTTGGCGGCGCTGGCCGGTCGATAGCTTGATTGAGGCCGTCCAAACCGAATCCGGGACGGCCAGCAGCAGATTTGTTAGGAGCACCATGTCGCAGAACACGCTAGCGCCGCCGGCCACCGGGTCGATGGCCAAACGAGCGGCCGACCTCTTGTCGGCGCTGATCCGCATCGACACCACCAACACCGGCGAGCCGGCCACCACCAAAGGGGAGCGCGAGGCCGCCCAATTCGTGATCGGCCAACTCCAGGACATCGGCCTGCGGCCGCAGTTGTTCGAATCGGCGCCCAAGCGCGCCAACGTGGTGGTCAGGGTCGAGGGCTCAGACTCGTCGAAGCCGCCGCTGGTGGTGCACCAGCATCTCGACGTGGTGCCGGCCCAGGGCGATTGGACCCATCCGCCGTTCGGCGGCGACCTGGTCGACGGCGTGGTCTGGGGACGCGGCGCGGTAGACATGAAGAACCAGGTCGCGATGGTGCTGGCGGTGATCGAGGACTTCCACCGCCGGGGCGTCAAACCGGCCCGCGACCTGATCCTGGCGTTCTTCGCGGACGAGGAGAACGGCGGCGTCTACGGCTCGCGCTGGATGGTCGAGCACCACCCCGAGCTCTTCCGCGGCGCCCAAGAGGCGATCAGCGAAGTCGGCGGCTTCACCGCCTGGTTCGGCGACCACCGCGTCTATCTGGTCGAGACGGCTGAGAAGGCCATCGCCTGGATGCGGCTGACGGTCGCCGGCTCGCCCGGCCACGGCTCGTTCGTCAACGACAACAACGCCGTCGCCAAACTGGTGACCGCCCTGCACCGGCTCGAACAGCACCAGTTCCCGCCCCGCCTGACCGGCACGATGCGCGATTTCATCACCCAGCTGAGTCAAGTGACCGGCGAGAAGGTCGACCTCTCGGACATCGATTCGATCAAGGACCTGCTCGAGAAGGAGGGCGAGGTGGGCACCGCCGCCGTCGCCGCCCTGGGCACGCATCTCAACCTGACCAGCTTGGAGGCCGGCAACAAGGCCAATGTGGTGCCGCCCTCGGCCAGCGCCACGATCGACATGCGCCCGCTGCCGGACGAGCGCGACGCGGCTTGGAAGATGGTCGAGCGGCTGGTCGGCAAGGACATCTCGATTGAGCGGCTGAACGACCAGCGCGGCATGGAGTCCCCGGACCACGGCCCCATCTTCGAGGCCATGGCGTCTAGTCTGACCCGCCACGACCCGGGCGTGCCGGTGCTGCCGTTCATGGTCCCGGCCGGCACCGACAACAAGGCGCTGGCCGACCTCGGGATCCATGGCTACGGTTTCACCCCGCTGAAGATGTCCTCGGATTTCCACTTCTGGAAGATGTTCCACGGCGTTGACGAGCGCGTGCCGGTCAGCGCGTTGGCCTTCGGCACCGAGGCGCTGACGGACTTCTTCACCACTTACTGAGCAGCGATCAACGGTGCCATGATGGACGCAGTTGCCGCCGGCGCCCCCCGCGCGGGCGCCGCCAAAATGCCGCCGATGCGGTTCATCGGGGCGGTCTTCCTGCTCAGCGCCACGGAGATCGGCGCCGGCATGCTGGCGCTGCCGATCGTCGCTCACTCGATGGGCATGGCGCTGGCGGCAGTGGCGATGATCGGCCTGTGGGCCTTGATGACCTACACCGGGCTGATGATGCTGGAGGTCTGCCTGGCCTTCCCGCCGGGGGCGGAGTTCGGCCAGATCGGCCGGACGCTGTTCGGCCCGCGCGGCGGGAAGGCCGTCACGATTGTGGCCTTGGCCATGATGTACACCTTCTCGGCCAGCTTCATCTCCGGCGCCGGCTCGACCTACCAACTGGACATCTCGACCTACCTGGGGTGGAACCTGCCCAGCTGGGCGCCATCGGTCGGCTACACCCTCGTCATCGCCGCTGTGGTGCTGTCCGGCGGCCAGCGGACGGCCGCCGCCAACCGGGCGTTCTTCCTGGTCAACCTGGCCCTGCTGGCCGCCCTGCTGGTGAGCGTGGCGCCGAGCGTCCATCTGGGCAACATGTATCGGACCGGGCCGGAACTGTCCTGGATGTGGTCGGCGCTGCCGGTCTTCATGACCGCTTACGCCTTCCACACCTCGGTGCCGACCATGTTGCGCTACGCCGGGACGACCTCGCCCCGGTCGCTGCGCCGGGTCTTCATCGTGGCCAACTCGATCGCCTTGGTGATCTATCTGATGTGGATCTTCGTCGCCTTGGGGGCGCTGCCCCAGAAGGGCGCCCACTCCTTCGCCGTGGTCGACGCCTCCGGCCAGTCGGTCGGCGTCTTCTTGAAGCAGATCGAGGCGGTGGGGCACAGCGCGGCGGCGCCGGTCCTGTTCAACGCCTTCTCCTCGACCATCCTGGTGACGACCTATCTGGCGACCGCCCTGGCCCTGACCGACATGCTGCGCGCCACCTGGCGCAACCTGCGGGCGGGCCGCCTCCGCCCGCGTCTGCCGGCCGCCATCAAGCACGCCGGCCTGGGCGTCCTCACCTTCGTCCCGCCGCTGGTGGTGGCGGTCGCCCTGCGGGGGGCCTTTGTCCAGCTACTGTCCTTCTCGTCCATTTTCGCGGCCGGGCTGAGCATCTTGTTCCCGGTCGCGGCCCTGCACCGGCTGCGGTCCGAGGGCGCCCGCCGGGCCGGGCTGAAGCCGCCCAGCTACCGGGTGTTCGTGTTCTGGGGCCTGTACGTGCTGGTGTTCCAATGCGGGGCGCTGATCGTGGCGTTCCAGGTCTTGTCGATGCTGGGGGCGCTGAAGGGCTGAGCGCTAGTATTTCGCCAGTATCCGGTTGACTTTGGCCAGGTCGAAGTGCTCGGGGTCGAAATCTGACGACACCAGCCAATCCCATTCGTCCTCGCCGTCCTCGTCCTCGTCCTCGTCATAGGCGTCGTCGCCGGGCTCAATCGCTCTGACCGGCCGGTCCTTGAGCCGGTCCAACAGCTCGAGGTAGCCCCAGACGCCGCCGCAGTCCTCCGGCGGGCAGGCCCGCTCGCCGCCCAGGACGCGAGCGTTCGGCTGGTCGGGGTCCCACGGCTTGATCTTCTCCAGGCGGAGCACATGCTCCCAGGAGTCGCCGAAGTCGTAGGTGTATTCGAGCTTGTCGCCAACCCGCTGGAACAGTTCGCTCAGCTGGATGTCGGCCTCGCTTCTGAGGCCGCGGCGCTTCAACCCGGCCCGGCCAAGTTCCTCAGCCTCGTAGTTAGGCACCAAAGGCAACTCGGCCCGGGAGCCGCCAGCCGGGTACCAACGCCGGTAGGCGTGCAGGTGCTCCATCTCCCAGCCCATCGCGACTTGGATCACGTCATGCAGGTCGGCAAGATCGAGTTGGTTCGACACCGCCAGGCGGCGCCAGATCATCGGCTTGATCCCGAGCAGCCGCAGGCGCAGGGTCAGTTCTTGGCGGGTGTCGGTCGGATCGTAGGTCATGGGAGTCCTTTCCGGTGGCTCCGTCCAATCGTAGACGCCGCGGCCGGAGCCCCCGCCCTTGACAGGGCCGGACCCGGGCGGCAACATGGAACCCGCCAATATTCGGAAATCATTTCCATATACGCGAAAGAGGTGCCTCGCTTGCCTTCGAAATCGCGCTCCTCCAGCGCCGCGCGCACCTTTGAGTTGATCAACGCCGTGGCCGCGCGGGGGCGGGCGGGCGTCTCCTTGAGCGCCCTGGCCAAAGACTGCGGCATCGCCGTCTCGTCCTGCCACCGGTATGTGGCCACCCTGGAGGACCTGGGCGTGCTGGAGCGCGACGGCGCCGGCTCGATCCGGCTGGGACCAGGCCTGATCGCCCTGGTGCACAGCTACCTCGACTCGGACTGCCTGCGCCAAGCCGCCCGCGCCCGGCTCGAAGACCTGGTCGCCAAGCACGGCGAGACCTGCCACCTGGGACGCTATTTCGACGGCTCGGTGGTCTACATCGACAAGGTCGAGTGCGACAAATCCATCCGCATGGTCTCGCGCGTCGGCTCGCGGATTCCGGCGCACTCCTCGGCCATGGGCAAGGCGATCGCCTCCAAACTGGCGCCTGGCGAGCGCGAGCGCCTGATCGCCGGCGCCAAGCGCCGCACCGAACACACCCTGCTCGGGGAGGACTTGGCGGCCGACATCGCCCACGCCGCCGAACGCGGTTGGGCGATCGACAACCAGGAGAACGAGTTGGGGGTGCGCTGCGTCGGAGCGGCCATCTTGGCCGCCGACGGCCGCCTCGCCGGGGCGCTGTCGATGTCCGGCCCGGCCAGCCGGTTCTCGGTGGCGGACTGCCGGCGCGTCGCGCCCGAACTGGCCAGTGCCGCCAAAGCGATCGGGGCGCGCCTTTTATGACAAATCTAGACAGGACCAGACCGTTGGACGTTTTGACAAGACTGACCGCGCACAGAATTATCCCGGTGGTGGTGCTTCCCTCGGCAGAATCGGCCGGTCCGCTCGGGGAGGCGCTGGTGGCCGGCGGCCTGCCGGTCGCGGAAGTGACCTTCCGGACCGCCGCCGCCGCCCAGGCCATCGCCGCGCTGGCGGCCCGCGGCGACATCTTGGTGGGGGCCGGCACGGTGCTGACCCGCCAGCAGGTCGACCAGGCGGTCCAGGCGGGCGCGCAATACATAGTCTCGCCCGGCTCCAGCCGGGCCGTCATCGAGCACGCCCGCGCGGCCGGCGTGCCAGTGGTGCCGGGCGCGGTCACCGCCACCGAGATCCAGGCCGCCTTGGAACTGGGGATCGACTTGGTGAAGTTCTTCCCCGCCGAGGCCTGCGGCGGCGCGGGGGCCGTCCGGGCGCTGGCCGCCCCCTTCGCGGGAGTCAGATTCGTCCCCACCGGCGGGGTCTCGCCCGCCAACCTTGGGCAATACCTGGCGATCAAGGCCGTGGCGGCGGTCGGGGGCTCTTGGATGGTCCCCCAGTCCGCCATCGCGGCCGGGGATTTCGCCGCCATCGAACGCCTGACCAGCCAAGCCGTAGCTCTGGCGGCGGGGAGCGCCGCCGATGTGGCCGCTGGCGGCGCGGCCGGGGGCGCGGCCGCCACCGGGAACGCCGCCGCCTCCGCAGCCCAGACTGCGGCCGCCATCACCACCGCCGCAACCGCAACCGGAAGGGAGAACTGACGTGGCCCTGACCCTGCGCCCGGCCGACCAGTGCGCCTACGACATCGTCGCCCTGGGCGAAGTGATGCTCCGACTGGACCCCGGCGACCTCCGGGTCCACACGGCCACCAGTTTCGCGGTCGCGGAAGGCGGCGGCGAGTACAACGTCGCCCGCGGCCTGGCCAGCGTCTTCGGCCTGCGGGCCGGGGTGGTCACGGCGCTGGTGGACAACCCGGTCGGGCGGTTGATCGAGGCGCGGGTGCGGGCTGGCGGGGTGGACCCCGGCCTGATCCGCTGGGTCGGCTCGGACGGCATCGGACGCGCCTCCCGCAACGGCCTGAACTTCACCGAGCGGGGCTTCGGGGTGCGCGGCGCGGTCGGCGTGTCCGACCGGGGCAACACCGCCATCAGCCAGATGACGCCCGATGCCGTCGATTGGGACGGGTTGTTCGGCCAGACCGGGGTGCGTTGGCTGCACACCGGCGGGATTTACGCCGCCCTGTCCGAGGCTTCGGCCGCGACCGCCCTGGCGGCGGTGCGGGCGGCCAAGCGGCACGGCCTGGTGGTGTCTTACGACCTCAATTACCGGCCGAGCCTGTGGCGGGGGATCGGCGGGCAGGCTCGCGCGCAAGCCGTCAACCGCGAGTTGGCCCACCACGTCGATGTGATGCTGGGCAACGAGGAAGACTTCACGGCCGCTCTTGGCTTCGAGGCCCCGGGGGTGGCGGCGGACCTGGCCGACCTGCCGGTCGAGTCCTATGCCGCGATGATCGCCGAGGTCGCCCGCACCTACCCGAATTTGCAGGTCATCGCCACGACTTTGCGGAGCGTCCGGTCCGCCTCGGTCAACGATTGGGGGGCCTTGGCCTGGTCGCCCGAAGAAGGCCTGTGCCGCGCCGCCCAGCGCGACGGCCTGGCCATCTTGGACCGGGTGGGCGGCGGGGACTCCTTCGCCTCGGGCCTGATCTACGGCCTGATCAGCGCCGAACCCCTGGCCGTGGCGGTCGAGTACGGCGCCGCCCACGGCGCCCTGGCCATGACCACCCCAGGCGACACATCGATGGCGACTCGCGCCGAAGTCCTAAAGCTGGCCGCCGGCGGCAACGCCCGCATCGACCGCTGACCAGCCTAAACCCGGGGACGGTCCTTTCGTCTCAAACTCGGGGACACACCCTTTGTCATCACAAGGGGTCCCGTGGTTCACGGCCGCGCCGCGCCCCTCCCACTGCGCCGCCGGCAACTTGACATACCCTCGCCAGCCGATAAAGTGATATCACTTTGATATACGAGAAGGAGGCGTCCATGTCCACGACGCGAGCGGCATCGTCCACCCCCGACCCGGCCAAGCCGGCCGACCCCGCCCATCCGGCCGACCCCGCCCACCTGGCCGACCCCGCCCACCCCGTCACCGAACGGCCCGCCCGGACGCTCCCCGGATGGTTGGGACTGATCGTCTACCTGCTGGCCGAGGGCCTGAGCATCTGGTTGGCGTTCGGCGGGGACGGGGATGCGGGCCTGTTCTGGGCCAAGCCGCCGGTGGCGGCGACCCTGATTTCCCTGTGGCTGCTCCTGATCCCGGCCAGCCTGACCGTGATCCGGCCGGGCGACACCAAGGTGTTGGTGCTGTTCGGGTCCTACCTGGGCACCATCCGGCGGCCGGGCTTCTGGCTGGTCGTGCCCTTCATATCGCGCAACAGAGTCTCCGTCAAGGTGCGCAACTTCGAGACCAAGGAGTTGAAAGTCAACGACGCCGACGGCACGCCGGTCCACGTCGCCGCCATCGTCGTCTGGCAGGTCGCGGAGACCGCCAAGGCCACCTTCTCGGTCGAGGACTACGAGAAGTTCGTCAAAGTCCAGTCCGAGGCGGCGCTGCGCCACGTCGTCATGGCCTACCCCTACGACGGCCCCGATTCGGCCGTCACCCTGCGCGGCTCGACCGACGGCGTCTCGGCCGAACTCGGCCGCGAGGTCGCGGCCAGGGTGGGCGTGGCCGGGGTGGCGATAGTCGAGGTCCGCATCTCCAAGCTGTCCTACGCGCCGGAGATCGCCGAGGCCATGCTGCGCCGCCAGCAGGCCAGCGCCATCATCGCCGCCCGCGAGAAGATAGTCGAGGGCGCCGTCAGCGTGGTCCACGAGGCGCTGCGCCAACTCGAGGGCGAGGGCACCGTCCGCCTGGACGACGAGCGCCGCGCCGCCATGGTCTCCAACCTGCTGGTGGTCCTGACCAGCGAGCAGCAGGTCAGCCCCGTCATCAACACCGGGAGCCTCTACACCTGATGCCCGCCGACGGCCAGGGCGGCGGTGGCGGGGACGGGGGCGGCGGCCAGCCCGCCAAAGACCAGCCGGCGGGGCGCAAGTCGGTCCTCCTACGGTTGAACACGCCGGTGTACGATGCCGTCGCCCGTTGGGCCGCTGACGACTTACGTTCCGTCAACGCCCAGATAGAGTTCCTGCTCAGGCGGTCCTTGGAAGCCGCCGGCCGGGCGCCGTCCAACCCCGGCCCGATGCCCCGCCGCGGCCGCCCGCCCGGCCCGGACTGATCAGGGCGGCCCCGCGACCGATCTACACCCGGCCTTCGGGGCAGTGGCAGGTGATACCATCTAATACCATGGCATTGACCCTGAGACTCGACTCGGACGTCGAATACGCCCTGGACGCGAAGGCCAGACGGACGCGGCGATCGAAGAACCAGTTGATCAACGAAGCCTTGCGCGAGTCGCTCGGCGGTCCGGATTCGAACGCCTTCAGCCACGACACCTGGCGAATCCCTGCCAAGCGGGCATGGGCTCCCCTAGCCGAAGAAGCCCGCCCGGCGGGCGGCCCGCCGTCTGAGGCGGTGGTCTCCGAGTTGCGCGCCGAAAGGCTCTGACGATTGCGCGTCTACCTGGACACCAGCAGTCTCCTCAAGACTGTCCGGCGCGAGCCCGGCAGTGCCGCGATGGACCGGTTCATGGCCGCGCTGACCCTGGCCGGTGGCACGGCCGCTACCTCGTCCTTGACCGTGATCGAAGCACATCGCGCGCTTAGAGCCCTAGCCGAGCGGGGCGACATCACTCTGGCGGGCCAACCCGGAGACCTGGTCGAGGCGGCCCTGGCGGGGATCGATGAACTCCCGGTCAACGGCCAAGTCGTGAGACTGGCCAGATGGATCGGCCCGCCGCTCCTGCGCTCCCTCGACGCCATCCACCTTGCCAGCGCCCTCCTGGACGGCGCCGACCTGGTTGTGACCTACGCTCACCGCCTGGCGGCGGCGGCCGCCGCCGCCAACATCAAAGCCGAGTCGCCCGCCTGAGCCACTGCTCCCGCAATCGGACGAGTTCGTGCACGATGACGTGTGCCACGATGGTCGGCGTGGTTTTGTGACCTTGTTTACGCGCGCCTGGTGGCACTGGGATATGAGAGCGCGTACTTCGGTCTTCACAAGGACGGCGGCCAGGGGTGGAAATGGGTGACGTCTGAGTCGACGGAGTTCATGAACTGGCACGAGGGCGAGCCGGGAGGCTCGGCGCCCGGCCAATAGTGGCGGCCCACGGAGTCACCGGCACCAGCATCTCGTTCGCGCAGGTGGGCGCCCGGCTGAAGGAATTGGGCGACTACGACCTGACTGCCGTCGACCTGCGCAGACACGGCCAGTCGAGCGCCCCGACCGACGGCCCCTGCCGGCTCAGCCAGCACACCGCCGACTTGGCCGCGCTGATGGACCAACTGGGCCTTCCAGCAGGCCATCGCCGGGGTCTTCGCGGAGACCGTCGAGATGCCGCCGGTCGCGGCGCCCGCCCAGATCATCTGGGGGACCGAGGACAAGTTCTTCACCAAGGCCGACCAACTCGACCTGATCGGGGCGCTGACCTCGCCCGCCGTGCTATTCCAGACCAAGGCCGGCTACGGCCACGACACCCATTGGCAAGGCCGCATGGGCGAGGAAATCGCGGCCGATGTTCACGCCTTCCTGGGCCTCCTGGCGGGCCAGCGGTAGCCGGCGCCGGGGCTGGGAGCCGGGGGCGCGGCATCGGCCAGTTTGGCCTTCAGATTTGCCCGATGCCGTCCGCCAACGCCCGGAACGCCCGGCCCCGGTGGGAGATGGCGTTCTTCTGGGCGGCCGTCAACTGGGCGGCTGTCACGTCCAGGCCGTCCGGCACCAGAATCGGGTCGTAGCCGAAGCCGCCGCTCCCCCGCGGTTGCCGGGCCAGCCGGCCGGGCATCCGGCCGGTCTCGACCCGTTCGCGCCCGTCCGGCAGGACCAATGCCGCCGCGCATTCGAACCAGGCCGCCCGGTCCTGGTCGCGGACGTCGCGCAACTGGTCCAGCAGCAGCGCCAGGTTGGCCGCGTCGTCGCCGTGGCCGCCCGCCCAGCGGGCGGAGAACACCCCTGGGGCGCCGCCGAGGGCCGCCACGCACAGCCCCGAGTCGTCCGCCACCGCCGCCAGGCCCGTGGCGGCGGCGCAGGCCCGCGCCTTGATCAGGGCGTTGGCGGCGAAAGTCAGGCCGTCCTCGACCGGCGGGGCGAAGTCGAAATCGGCGGCGGACATGACTTCGATGTCGCCGGGCACCTGGGCCTGGGCCAGGATGGCCCGCAGTTCGGCCACTTTGTGCCGGTTGTGGGTGGCCAGGACCAGTTTTCGCCCGGCGTGCCGGTCGCGCCCGCCTCCCGCAGGCCCGCCGCCCACAGGCCCGCCTCCCGCAGACCCGCCGCCCACAGGCCCGCCTCCGGCAGGCCCGGCGTCGGCAGGCCCGGCGTCGGCAGGCCCGCCGCCCGCAGACCCGGCGTCCACGGGCACTGCGTCCGGGCTCATCCGGCCAGGGCCTCGGCCTGGATCCGGCTCAACTCGGCGCAACCGGCCAGCGCCAAGTCCAGCAAGCGGTTCAACTCCATCCGCGCGAACGGCGCCCGCTCGGCCGTGCCCTGGACCTCGATGAACTCGCCCGCGCCGCTGACCACCACGTTCATGTCGGTCTCGGCCCGCGCGTCCTCGCTGTACGGCAGGTCCAGCATCGGCGTGCCAGCCACTATGCCGACCGACACGGCCGCCACCGACCCGCTCAACGCGGCCGCGCCGCGCCCGACGTGACCTTTGGCGCGAGCCCACTCGACGGCATCGTGCAAAGCTACGTAAGCCCCTGTGATCGAGGCCGTGCGGGTCCCCCCGTCGGCCTGCAGCACGTCGCAGTCCACCTGGATGGTGTTCTCGCCCAGCGCCTTGAGGTCCACCACCGCCCGCAACGCCCGGCCGACCAGCCGCGAGATCTCGTGCGTCCGGCCGCCGATCTTGCCGCGCACCGATTCGCGGTCGGTGCGCTCGGAGGTGGCGCGCGGCAGCATGGCGTATTCGGCCGTCACCCAGCCCTCGCCGCCGCCGCGCCGCCAGCGGGGGACGCCGGGGGTGAACGATGCCGCGCACAGCACCCGCGTGTTCCCGCAGGTTATCAGCGCCGAGCCCTCGGCCGGCGCGAGCCAGCCGCGCTCGATGGTCACGTTTCTGAGTTGGTCGACGGCCCGGCCGTCAGCCCGAATGAATCCAGTCACAGGCCAAGACCCTACCCCAGCGGCTGGTCCTGCCCCGGACGGACCTGGCGGCCGGGCGGGCCGGTTACCCTTTGGGCGGTCAGTTGGCGCCTGTTGCGTTGTCGGCCGAGGGAGGTCTGAGATGGTTCGTCTGTTTCCGCGCGGCGCGGGTCCGGGGGCGTTGTTGGCCGCGTCGGGTGCGCTGCTGGCGGTGCTGCTGGCGGCGTCGCTGGCGGCGTCGCTGGCAGGCTTGGCGGGGTGCTCCGATTCGCCTGAGGTCGCCAGCCTTTCGGCCCCCGCCACCGCCGCCGCGCCCGATGCCGCCGCCGCGGCCCCGGCGGCCGGCGACGGCCCAGCCGCCCCGCTGTCCGGCGACGCGGCCGTCATCGCGGCGCACCATCAGTCGGCGGACCAGTTCCGCGCCTGCCTGAACGAGGCCGGGATCGAGACGGCTGACTCTCCGATCTACCTGGACGGCTGGGACGTGGAGTTCACCAGCGTCGATCCGCTGCCGGTCAACCGGGAGTTTTGGTATAACATCCCGGGCGGCGACAACATGGCCTGGGAGACGTTCGACCCGGACATGGTCGACGCCGCCATCGCGGCGGGCGAGTGGGTGTTCGTGGACGGCGAGGTCGACCGTTCGGCCGACTTGCGGCGCTGCGCGGACGAGTCGGGCTATTTCATCCCGGAGCCCAGGGCCGACCCGCGCGAAGAAGAACTGGTCAAAGGCCGGATCGCGGATGCGTCGAACGAGTGGGCCGACTGCGCCCGCGCCAACGGCCACCCCGGCCTGGTGGACGCGGTGGTCACGGTCGACAATTGGCAAACCGACCCGGCGGTCGCACTGCCCAGCACGATGACCGTGGCCGAGTTGGAGTCCCTGCTGCGGGCCTGCCCCTATGTCAACCCGGTCGTGCTGGACAAGACGGCCGAGGAACTGGCGGCCATGGACCCACCGCCGGCCGAGCCGCTGGTCAAGTTCGACCTACCGACCGGCGACCGGACGGGCGACGCCCTCGACGCCGCCCTGCGGGCCAGCCGAGTGGCCAACACCCCTGCCTTCTGAGCGCCGCACCGAAACCCCGGCCCACCGCGTCACCCCGCCGCTCCCGCGTCCCCCTGCCGGCGCCGCCCGCCGAAATCTGAGTAACGCTCAGCCACGGCGCCAGGCGCCGTGGCTGGTCCCGGCCCGTTGTTGTGTTGCGGCCATGGCCGGGCTGGTCAGATCACATAGGAGGCCCGGCACCTGGCCAGGCAGACCGGCCGGTCACCGGCACGTCGCTAGCTTCTTGTTCCACCGCGCCCTCCTGGGATCCGCGGGCGAGGCGATCCATCAAGCCCGCGGCCGTCGCCCGCCCGGCTTGGGCGCTTGGGGACCGCCGCTCCTTCCCGCACCCGGCGCAAACGCCCGTGGCCCCCTCCAACGTTTCCCCGTCCCGGCTTCCGCAGGCCACGCACCGCACCCCGCGGAACAAGTCCGCCGGCGGGCGGTTGCCGCAGCGAGCCGGCTCAGCCCCAGGGAAGGCCGGCCGCATCGCGTCGAACAACCTGGGGTGCTCGCGCGCCAAGGCCGCGTGCAGAGCTTCCGGGGTGCGCGGATCGCGGGCGCGCGCCGAGCAGACATCTTCCAGGGTGGCCGTGTAGACGCGGCTGGTCAAGGTCACGGCCAAGAACCAGTCCGGGTCCACCGCGGACAGCGACAACGCCGCGAGGTCCCGCCGGCCGAAGTGGCGGACGTTGCGAGTGACGATGACGCCGATGCCCGCCGCGTGGGCGGCCGCCGCGACGTGGCGATCCTTCGGGTCGGTGTCCTCCAGCGACGCGAGAGCGAGTTCGCACGCGGTGCCCGTCAGCGCCTCCGGCCCCCAATCGAACCGTTCCCTCATCTGGGACACGAGGCGCTGGCCGGGCCGCAGATGCCGGTCCGCCTCCGCCTCGGCCAGGCCGCTCCAACGGACCCGGAACGGCGGCGCGTCTTGCTGGGAAGCCACCAATATGACAGTCCGGGTGACCGGGGCGGCCAGCACGTCGGCGTCCAAAAACACCGCCGACGGCGGCTCAGAAATCATCCGCCAAGAACTCCGCCAGGGCCAGCCTCCCGGCCCGGCGGTAGCGGCGGATCTCCGATTCGGTGATGTGGTGGCGAGACCCCCGCGTGATCGCCCTGATGGAGCCGTCCTCGATCCGCCGCTGCACCGTCGCCCGCGACACGCCCAGCAGCCCGGCGGCCTGGCAGGGCGTGAAAGACCGCTCCTCAACGCTGACCCTGACCGTCTTGCCCTCGGCCGCCGCCCGGGTCACCAGGCCGCGCAACTCGGCAGCCCAACCCGAATCGGCGGCATCGTCGGCCAAGATCTTGTCAGGGGGCAACACCAACCGTTCAACCACTTCCACGCTCACACCTATGAGTCTATGCCACACGTGAGCAGTCGCATAGGCCAACTGCTCACCGTCCTCAGGCGGCGATCGGAAAGCAGCGTCCCGCAGGCTAACGCGGGTTTCCGCGCAGGGGGTCTGGGGTCGGGGTTGATGGGGCGGTAAGCCGCTGACCTGCGGCGACGCTGATAGGTGCGGCCCAATATCTGTCGTATCCGCCTGATAGAAAGCCGCTCGCGGCCGTGGACGCGACCACAACCAGCCGCCCGGCGGGGGGCGGTTCGACCCCAAAAAGGCACCACCAACAGGCGCGACACGCCCGAGCGGCCTCCTCGCATCCGCGTAGACGACACGTAGAATAGGTGTATGGCAAGCGAGAAAAGGCAAAAAGAGGCCGAGGCGTTCACCGACCCGCGGGACCACAACCAGCGCCGCTACGAGATGCTCCGGGCGTTCTTCGCCGAGCAGCTGACCTACCAGCAGGTCGCCGACAGGTTCGGGGTCGGGGTGTGGGCGGTGGTCGCCCTGGTGCGCGCCTGGCGCGCCGGGAAGCTCGACCTGTTCGCCCCCAAGGCGACGCCCGGGCCCGCCAAGGGGACCGCCCCGGCCAGGGACCGGGCCCGGGGGCGGGTGGTGGAGCTGCGCCGCGGGGGCCTGTCGGTCTACGAGATCTCCGCCAGGCTGGGCCAGGAGGGGACCCCTTTGAACCGCACCTCGGTCGGGGAGGTGCTGCGCGAGGAGGGGTTCGGCAGGCTCAACCGGCGCGGCCCCGGCCAGGCGTCCCAGAGCCCGGCCACCCCGGGGCGGGACCAGGGGCTCCGCCCGGCCAGGGCCCTGGCCGTCTCAGAGTCCGCCCCGCAAACCCCGACCCGGCACGCCGGGCTGCTCCTGGCCCTGCCCGACCTCGCGGCCCTGGGCCTGCCGGACCTGGTCGAAGCGGCCGGGTACCCGTCGACCAAGGCCATCGGCGCCGCCAACTGGATCTTGGCGCTGCTCGCCCTGAAGCTGACCGGGCTGCGGCGCGTCTCCCACGTCGACGACCTGCTGGGCGACCCGGCCGCCGCCCTGTTCGCCGGGATGGCGCACCTGCCGAAGAAGACCGCCCTGACCGACTACTCCTACCGCACCGCCCCCGAAATGCAGGACAAGTTCCTGCTCGCCCTGGACGCCGCCCTCGTCCGAGAACAACTCGCCGCCGGCTCCGGCGCCGTGCTCGACCTAGACTTCCACGCCGTCGCGCACTGGGGCAAAGACCCCGCCCTGGAGAAGCGCCACGTCCCCACCCGCTCCCAAAGGTCGAGGTCGGTGCTGACGTTCTTCGCCCAGGACCACGACACGAAGAACCTCGTCTACTCCACCGCCGACCTCGCCAAAGCTGTCCAATCAGACCAGGTCCTCGACTTCTGCGACCACTGGAAGAAAGCCGTCGGCCACAACCCCGCCATGGTCGTGATGGACCAGAAAGTCACAACCCACAAACACCTCGCCGAACTCGACCGCCGCGCCATCAAGTTCCTGACCCTCAGGATGCGCTCCAAACCCCTCATGGAACGCATCGCCGCCCTCGGCCCCAAAGACTTCAAAACCACCCAACTCGACCGGCCCGGCCCCCACAACAAACCCAAAGTCAACGACGACCCAAGCGTCGAGATCCGCGACTACCCCGGAACAGTCCGCCAACTCACCGCCACCGGCCTCGGACGCGACCAGCCCACCGTCATCATCACCAACGACCGGGCATCGACCGCCCGCCAGCTCATCACCACCTACGCCGGAAGGATGAACATCGAACAACGCCTCGCCGAGACCATCCGCTC
>JAIROU010000108.1 GCA_031257375.1 Bifidobacteriaceae bacterium | reverse complement strand
CTCGTCCCGCCCCAACGCCCGATTGGCCTGGTCAAGCCTTTCGCGGGCGGCCTCCAAGCGATCGGCGTGCAGCCGTTTCGACTTCCCCGCCGTCACCTCGGCCTGGCGCCGCCGGGCCTGGGCGACGATTCGCGGCATCGAATCGGCCGCCTGGCGCCCGGCCTTGTCCCGGCGGGCCTGTCTGGCCTGGGCCTCGGCCGCGTCCCGCCGCTGGCGGCGGAAGTCCGCCCTGGCCTCGGCCACGTCCCGCGCCCGCGCCTCCGCCTCGGCCCGCTTGGCCGCTTGGAAGGCCTCGAACGGCGCCGGGTACCAGGTCAATCGGCCGTCGCGGAGTTCGCCCAGCCGATCGGCCCGGTCCAGCAGGTCCGGGTCGTGGCTGACCACCAGCGCCAGCCCCCGGTATTGCCCGATGCCGTCGATCAGCCGCCGCCGAGCCCCCGCGTCGAGGTTGTTGGTCGGCTCGTCCGCCAGCAGAATCGGCAGGCGGCGGCGCGCCAGCGCCGCCCAGGCGATCAGCACGGCCTCGCCCCCGGACAGCGACGAGCAGGGCCGGTCCAGCCCCAGGCCGTCCAAGCCCAGCCTGGCCAAGTCGGCCTCGGCCCGCTCGGCCACGTCCCATTCGTCCCCGATGGCGTCGAAATGCCGCTGGTCCAAGCTGCCCGCCTGGACTGCGGCGATGGCCGCCAGCTTGGCCTCGACCCCGAGCAACCGGCTGACCGGCGCGGCCGGGTCGAGTTCGATCCGCTGCGGCAGATAGCCGACCTCGCCGCTGACCGTCAATGTTCCGGCGGTCGGCCTGATCTGCCCGGCGATCAGCCGCAGCAGGGTCGTCTTCCCGCCGCCGTTCGGCCCGGTCAACCCGTGGCGGCCGGGCCCCAGGGCGAGTTCGAGGCCGGAAAACACGGCGACGGCATCGGGCGGGGCGAACCCCAAATCGGAAGCCGTGATAGAAGCGGAAAAAGACGTCGGCCGAGGCATGAGCGCTCCAAGCGGGGATAGTGTCTGTCAAGGATTGGCAACAGACCTAAATCCACATCTTGAAGAGCCACCTTCCGCTCGGGAACCCTGCCACACTACCATGCCCCACATCCCTGGTCTGGCACGTATTACCCCGGTCTGGGCCGACCGGTAGCCCCTACTCGTGGATCGCCCGCTCGCGCCGGAGGCGGGCGATCTCGCCGGTCAGCCGGAGGCAAATGACTGCGGTAGACACCCCGAAGAACGCCGCGACGCCGAACAGCAGCCCGACAAACCACCGCGCCGCCGGGATGCCCCAGATAGTTGACAGGAAAGCGCCCACGCCCGGCCAGAACTCTTGCCCTTCGAGCATCGCGTCCAGCCCCACCATCACCAAGACGACTGCCACCATCCCCAGAGCCATCGCCCACAGCGCCGCCATCTGACGGGCCTGCGTCCGGAACCGGTCGGCGTAGGCGATGCGCGCGTCCAAGTCGCTGAACAGTTCGAATGGTCCCAGGGCGGCTCGGCGCCTGACAATCAGGAACTGATCTTGCGCGACGGCGACCACCTCCGCCCCCGAATCGACCAGCGCCGTCAGGTAGTCCTGCATGTCAGGGGCAAAATACGGCCGGGGCAGGAACTCGCACCGCACGCAGTACTGGCCGGGCTCCGTGCGCTCGAAGCCGTAGCGCAGCGGGCCGCAATCGACCACCGCCCAGCCCTGGGCGGCTTGTTCGTTCAACCAGCGCTCGGTCGGGTCCACCATCACCGAGGCGTAGAACTGGCGCCGGGTCGCGGGCGGCAGGGGGGCGAGATGCTTGTCGAACACCGGCTTGCTGGGGTACTTGAAGACGCCGGACGCGGTGAACACGCGATACGTCCGGCCCTGGCCGGCCGCTCGCCGGGCGCGCTTCATGGCCGCCCCCCTTCCAGGACGGCCGCACCGTTGGCGGCTAGCTCCCGCAGTCTCGCCAACTCCGCTTCCAGGGCCGTCCGGCCCGCCGCCGCCAGGGCGTATTCCTTGCGCCGCGAGTCCTCTTGGGCGGGCAGTTCGGCGATCCAGCCGCGCTCGGCGAGGGTGCCCAGCGCGCCGTAGAGCGTGCCCGCCGCCAGGTTGACGCGCCCGCCGCTCATCGCCCCGACCTCCTGCATGATGCCGTAGCCGTGCCGCTCGCCGCGCGCCAGGGACAGCAGGATGTAGTAGACCGCCTCGGTCAGAGCGACCTCCCCGGGCACCCCAAACTCCCTTCCGCCGCCGCCAGCCGTTAGCTCCCCCGCCGTTACACCGGCAAGCGTTATATCGGATCACGATACACCAACCATACCGCCCTCCGCTCCAATTGCAAGGATTAGAATCCCAGGCGCCGGGCGATCTCGGCCGCCGTCTCGGCCGGGGTCTTGGCGTCGGTGCTGATCTGGAGGTCCGCGACCGACCGGAAGACCGGCCGCCGCTCGTCCCAGAGCGCCGCCCAGCGGGCCAGCGCGTCCCCGGCCAGCA
Source organism: Bifidobacteriaceae bacterium (assembly GCA_031257375.1). Classification (GTDB taxonomy): domain Bacteria; phylum Actinomycetota; class Actinomycetes; order Actinomycetales; family WQXJ01; genus JAIRTF01. Next base: position 4,103 of record JAIROU010000108.1, on the reverse strand, counting down.
TGGGGCGCGAATCGTCCAGCGCCACCCGCGCGGCCACCCCTTCCAGGGACACTTCGAGGCACACCACGGTGCCGCCGCGGGCTCGGTAGGCGGCCAGCGCCGCCCGGTTGTCGGCCCGCATCGGGGCGCCCCCGCCCAGCGCCACCACCCCGCTTCGCTCCCGCAGCGCCGCCGCCACCATGTCGCGCTCCAGCGCGCGGAAACAAGCCTCCCCCCGGGTCCGGAAAAGCTCGGCGATCGAGGTCCCAGCGGCTTGGACGACGGCATCGTCGGTGTCGTGAAAAGCGCTCCCGCTGAGCCGGGCGAGCGCCCGCCCGACCGACGACTTGCCCGCCCCCATCGTCCCGATCAGCACCACCAACGGCCCATCCGCGGGCGCCGTCTCCACAGGTTCGTCCGCGCTAACGGCACCCGACGGTCCCGGCCTCCTGGTCACCGAGCCAGCCTAACGGCTCGCCGACGGCGGCCCGACCCGGTCCCGCAAGCCCGGCCAACGACCCAAGCGCCCAGAACCCGCCGCCCACGCGCCAGCCGAGCCCCGCCTAGACGACGGCCGACCGGTCGATCCGAGCCCAGTACCCCGCGCCCGCGCGCCGGTCAAACCCCGGCCCCGGCCACCTGAACGGGCCTTGCCGACACGTCCTCCCGCCACGCCGACAACCCCTCAGGCAATCGCCAGGCAGCCCTCCACCCAGGTATTATCGCAGGTCAACGGCCTGGCTCAGAGCCCTGGGGCCGCAGTGAACGGCTGCGGCTCTAGAAAATGTGGGCCGTGCCCGGATCGCGGTCCGACCGCAACGCCCTGGCCAGCGACGCGGCCGCGCCGGGAGTGCGCTCGGCCAGCAATCCGGCGTCGGCCAAGGACACGGCGCTGCGGCCGCCCAAATAGAGCGAGCCCAAGTCGCGCACGTCGAGCACCACGTCGGCGGCATCGGCGGCGAAATCGGACGCCTTGGTGGCCTGCGCGCCGTCCGGGCCGCCCTCCAGGCGCCAAACGGCCTGGTTGTGGCCCAACAGCCGGTCGCGCACGGCCAGGCGCAGATCCACCGGGGCGGCGTAGCGGCGGGCCTCCAGGGCGGCCGGCAGGTCGACCAGGCGGACGTGCTCGCCGTCGATCAGCAGCGGGCGGGCGTCGCGCCACTCATCCAACCACTGCAACAGCGGGTCGTCCGGGGCCAGCCCCGGCGTCACCACGGTGGTGATCAGGTCCAGGTCCAACAACGCCCGCCACATCCGGTGCGCGCTGGCCGGATCGACGGCTTGGAAGGCCCGGACGGTGGCGGTCCCGACCGGTTTGCCGTCCTCCCATCCGTCGTCGCGGCGGATCAGGGCGTAACCGCTGGGGCGCCCCTCGCGCCAGGCCATCAAGATGCGCCCGCGCTCGAGCCTCGGGTCGCTGGGCGGCTCGTCCACGAACAAGAGTTGGCGCAGGCCGGGCGTGACCAACCCGGTCCAACCGGGCCGCGCCGCCGGGCCGTGGCCGGCCTGGCGGTCCACCGCCTCGACAAAGCCGTCGTGGGCCTCGAAGCTGGCGGTCTCGAAGCGCAGCTCCACCTCCGGCGCCGGACCGGGCAGTTCGCGCAGGGCCGCGCCGCGCGGCAGTCGCAGCCTCGCCCCGACCGACCCCAACCCGTAGCCGAAGCGCCCGTAGATCGCCATCTTCGAGGCGAACAGCATCGAGACCGGCACCTCGCGCTCGCGGCAGTCCTCAAAATGCCGCGCCATCAGCGCCCGCAGATATCCCCGCCGCCTGAACTCGGGCCGCACCGAGACCCAGGTCAGACCGGCGACGGCGACCCTGCCGCCGGGCACGGGGGTGTCAAAGCTGAAGGCCGAGGCGAAGGCTGCCAAGCGGCCGCCGCCCGCGCCCGGGACCTGAACGCCGATCGCCCAAGAGAAGTCCAGCGATTCGAGGTTCATCCGGTTCAACTCCGGCGGGAACCGGCTCGACCAGACTATCGACTCGAGGTCCAGGATCTCGTCTGCCCGGCTGGCGTCCAGCCGAACGATTTCCCCGGGCACGATCCCGTCCGCAGCCTTGCTCAAAAAAGTCACCCCAGCAGTCTCCCACGCCCGCAGCCCCCCGATGCCGCCGCGCCCAGTCGCCCGCGCCGCCCGCGCTCCGTCCGCCCGCCACGTCCCCGGGTATGCGAGCAGAGGCTCAGAAAAACTCGGGCGGGATCGACTCGCGCTCCAGGATCACACCGTGGTCGGCGGCGGTCCAGGCGGCGGCCGCCGCCGCCCGGACGGCCTGGTTCGACGGGCCGCGCTCATCCGGGTCGGGGTCTTCGACCATCAGCCGGTTGCCGTCCACCCAGGCCCGGGCCGGCCCGCAGACCCAATAGCCGCCATCTTCGACCGGGGCCCGATGGGCCTGTCCCAAGCCGCGCAAGTCACGCGCGATCAGGTGCGGCCGTTCGGCCGGGCGGGCGGCCAGCGCGTCAGCGGCGGTCGAGACACCGGTCAGAACCAGCAGCCCGGTGTACCCGGCGTTGTTCGCGCCCGCCATGTCGGTGTCCAGGCGATCCCCGATCACCAGCGGGTGAACCGCCTGGCCGCGATCGGCAGCCAACCGGAAAATCAGCGGATCGGGCTTGCCGGAGGCCTTCGGCCTGACCCCGGTGGTGGCCACGACGGCTTGGACCATGGCCCCGTTGCCGGGCGCGAAGCCGAACTCGGTGGGGATGTTCTTGTCCAGGTTGGTGGCGTAGTAGGCCGATCCGGCCTCGATCGCGTAGCAGGCCTCCTCCAGGTCGCGCCAGGCCAGCGTGGGACTCCAGCCCTGGATCACGGCGGCCGGGCGCTCGACGGCGGCCGTGGCCAGTTTGAACCCGGCCTTGGCGACGGCCTCGGTCAGCCCGTTGCCGCCCACCACCAGCACCCGCGCCCCCGCCCCGATGTCTTGCGCCATCAACTGCACCCCGGCCTCGGCGGCGGTCACCACGTCCTCGCGCTCGGCCGGGATGCGGACCGACCCGAGCTTCGCCGCCGCCACCTTGGGCGGTCGGGAGGCGTTGTTGGTGATGAAGATGAACTGCAGCCCGTCCTTGCGGGCCTCGGCCACGGCATCGGCGGCGTGCGCGACGGGTGCGCTGCCCCTGAACAACACACCGTCAAGATCGGTCAACGCCACATCGAAGTGGCGGCGGACCGGGCCGGTCAGGTCGATGAGTCCGGCCGCGGTCATTCGGCGTCCACGAACTCTTGGGTGGCCGGGTCGGCGCCCGACGCCAGCGCCTCGATGCGCTCCAGCGCCTGTTCCGCCCGTCGCCGCCGCTCAGGGTCGAGTTCGCCCCGCAGCAGCCGTCCGAGTTCGGCCCGAGCGGCGCCGAATTGCCCCAGATCGCCCCGCGCCCCCGCCGTCACCACAGCCAGTTCGAAGGCTTCGTCCGGGTCAAGGTCGGCCGCGTTGACGGCGGCCGCCAATTCCACGGCATCGCCCGGTTTCCCGATGCCGCGCAGCGCGTCGGCCAGAATCTCGGAGTGGTGCTGTTCGCCGGTCATGCGCTGATAGGTTCGCAGTTCCCGCACGGCCTCGCCGTAACGCTCGGTGTAGTAGCTGGTCAGCCCGGCGTATTCGCGCACGATGGCGATCCGGCCAGCCCGGTCGGCGGCGGCCCGGGCGTGTTTGTAGGCCAGTTCGGGGACGTCTTCGAGATACTCCAGCACCATTGCCAGATGCCGCCCCACAACCTCGCCGTTTCGCTCCCCCAAGCCTCTCAGCTGGGCTTTCATCCAACTCGGCAGCGAGTCGGCCACCACATATTCCGGAATGTCCGGCAGATCTTCCCGATCAAGGCGGTTGTGCGGCCTCATGCGCTCGGCTTCGCGCGCCCTGTTCCGGAACCGTCCCTCTTGCGTGTTGTGGCCCATGGTGTTGTGGTCTTCGCGTTTCGTTGGCGGGTTCTTTGACGGCCTGATGGGGTCTGGTCGGCGGGTCTGGCCCTTGCCTTATGTTGGTTTCCCGGGTGTCTTGATGGTTGCCCGGTTGTCCCGGTTTGTCTGGGTTGTGTCGTGTTGTGGCGTCGTGTCGGCGGTGTCCTGCTCTCCCACCGGCCTGCGCTGGCAGTACCATCGGCGTTGAGGGGCTTAGCTTCCGGGTT
>JAIROU010000090.1 GCA_031257375.1 Bifidobacteriaceae bacterium | reverse complement strand
CGCACGAAATGTTGGTCTCGATTCAGAAACCCTCGGCAAATGTTGGTCTCGATTCAGAAGCCCGGCTGGAGTGTTGGTGTCGATGGTGAAGCCCGGCGGAAATGCCGGCGCCGGCGAGTCGCGCGGACGAGCGCCCGAGGCCGGGCCGGGGGCGGCGCCCGCAGACGGCGGCGGCGCCGGTTCGGGCCTCGCAACGGGGCGCGGCCGGGGCGACGGGATCGCCGACGCCGCGCAGCGCGGCCGCGGCGTCGACAACCCCATCGCCCTGATCAGCCCCGACGCCCAAACCTCCCAAACGCCCCGGCCGGACAGCCCCGACCACCCACACATCCCGGCGAAGCCTCCCTATTTCGGTGGATTCAGGCTAAGGGGCCGGCCGCCAACGCCGCGACCGGGCGGCCCTCGCCTGGGGGTGGGGAACCAATTGAGTCAGACGGGATCGGTAGGCTGGATTTCGTGTCGAGTTCGCAGCATCCGCCAAGCGGCGCCTCCGATTTGCCGGTGGTCGAGGAAGTCTCGGCCGGAGGCCTGGTGGTCGACGCGATCGAGGGGGTGGCGCAGGCCGCCGTCATCGCCCGGCGCAACCGCGCCGGGCGGCTGGAGTGGTGCTTGCCGAAAGGGCATTTGGAGCCGGGCGAGAGCCCGGCCCAGGCGGCCGTCAGGGAGATCCGGGAGGAAACAGGGATCGGCGGCCAGGTCATCAAGCTCCTGGGGACGATTGACTACTGGTTCTTGGGCGACGGCCACCGGGTCCACAAAATCGTCCACCACTACCTGCTCTCGGCCCAGGGCGGACGGCTGACGGCCGAGAACGATCCCGATGGCGAGGCCGAGGAAGCCGCCTGGGTGCCGCTGGACCGGTTGCGCGAACGCCTGGCCTATCCGAATGAGCGCCGCCTGGTGCAGGCCGCGCGACGACTCTTGGACGGACCCGGATGAAAACAGTCGCAGGCGGCATCGGCGCCGCCCTGGCAGCGCTGGCGCTGGGATTGGCGGCCAGCCCGGCCGTCGCCGGGGAAACCGCCCCGACCGGACAGACGGCCCCAACCGGACACATCTCCATCGAACCCGCCCAGCCGGCGACTCCCGCCGACAGCCGAGGCGCCGGGCCAACCGAACCGGGGACGCAAGCCGGGCGACTCGGCATCGGGCCAACCGAACCGGGGACGCAAACCGGGCGACTCGGCATCGGACCTGACCCACCGGCCGCCCAAGGCGCGGCCGAGGTCGTGACGGCCGGGGCGCCGACCATCACGATCGTCTCCGCGACACCAGTGCTGACCGGCCCGGAGGACGAATTCGTGGTGCAAGTGCTGGTGGACAACCCGACCGACCAGCGCTGGCGGGGGGATGTCGCCCTGTCGGTCGCCTCCGATCCCTTCACCAGCCGGTCCGAACTCATCGGCTGGACCAGCCGAGGGCTGGAAGACCTGGGCCTGGACCAGGACTTGACCTGGAATGTCAAGTCGATCGGCGCCCAACGCATCGAGCCGGGGCAGTCCCAGGCCTACACCATCTCCTACACGGCTAAGGGCATGGGCTTGGGCGGCGGCGACGGCGAGCCGGGCTGGGGGCCGCGCGGAGTGGTGGTGTGGCTCGACTCGGTCGGCCGCGGGCCGACGGCGGCCGCCCGGACCTACCTGGTTTACGCCCCGCCCGAGGCCATCAAAACCCAACTCGACCTGACTGTGACGGCCGGGTTGACCGCCGCGCCGGGCGAGTCCCGCGAACAGGCCCTGGCCCGGCTGGCGGCGGTGGCGCAGGCCAGCGGCGACCCGTGGATCGCCTGGCTGGTCGATCCGGCCCTGCTGGCGACCAGCGCGGCCGAGGCCGATCAACCGGACGGCGGCGAGGCGGACGGCGACGAGTCAGAGCCGGAGGAGGACGCCGAATCGCTGGTCAAACGGCTGAAGATGGCCATCGACCAGGCGGCGGACTCGGGCAAGGCCATTTACTTGCTGCCCCATCAGGACATCGACGAGGCCGCCATGGCGCCCGGCGGCGCCAGCGCGGTGGCTTTGGCGACCGCCGCCAGACGGCTCGGCCAGGCCGCCTTCGCCGAGGCCGTCGGGCAGATCGAAGCCAGCCGCGGGTTGACCAATCTGGCCTGGGCCTTGGGCCCGGTCGACCAGGCGGCAGTCGCCTTCATGGGCCAGGCCGGGGCGAGCGCCGTCCTGCTGTCCCCCGACCAGTTCGGCCAGGAGACCAGCCAGGCCGTGACCAAGCGGGCCGGCGCCGGCCCGGCGGCCGCGGGCGGCGAAGTGCTCGTGGCGACCGACCCGGGTTTGACCGAACACCTGGTCAACGCCCCGACCAACCCGACCAACCCGACCAACCCAGCCACGCCGACCAACCCAGCCACTCCGACCAACCCGGCCAACCCGGCCACGCCGACCAACCCGACCAACCCGACCAACCCGGCCAACCCGACCGCGTCGGCCGACCCGCTCATCGCCAACTTGGTCTTGGCCGAATCAGCCCTCATGGCCGGGCTCGGCCAACTCGGCGGCTATCAGCCCTCGGCCGTGGTGGCCATGCCGCGCGATTGGGACCCCGACCAGAGCGGATGGCACTTGCTGGCCGCCCTGACCGAGGCCAGTTGGGTCCGGCCGACGCCATTGGCCGCCGCCATCAACGAACCGAGCACCGATCCCACCGCCGCGCCCGAGTTCACAACGCCGCGGCCGGGCCCGGACCAGCCGTCCGAGCCGCTGCGGGACCTGCTCGATCTGACCGACCGGATCGCCGCCTTCGCCTCGTTGACCGACGACCCGCAGGCCTATCTGGAGCGCTCCCTGCCGCCGCTGTTGGCGGCGCTGTCCAACACCGTGCCCGCGTCGGGCCGCCAGCGGGCCTTGGCCGCGGCCCTGGCCGAGGCCGCCACAGTGATACCGCCGCTGTCCGTGGTGGCCGGCAGCGAGGTCAACCTCATCAGCGAGGACGGGCGCGTGCCGGTGGTCGTCCAGAACACCTCCAACGCGCCCGTGTCCGGCCTGGTGGTGGGCTTGACCACGCACACCCCGGCGATCCAGGTGGGCGATCCGGTGAGCCTGGACTTGGCGCCCGGCCAGCAGGCCAAAGCCTATGTGCCAATCCACGCCGTCGCCAACGGCGTCTTCCAGGTCCACGTCGATCTGCTCGACTCCCAGGGCCGCCCGGTGGCCGAGGGCGCCTCGCTGACCATGCGCGTCCAAGCCGAGTGGGAGGACGTCGGCACCGCCGCGATCGGCGGCGTCCTGGCCCTGATCCTGGCCTGGGGCGTCTTCTCGACCGTCAAGAAGCGCCGCGCGCAGCGCCACCCCCCGGCCGCGACCGCCACCAGCGACGGCCCCGACGAGCCCCCCGAGTTTTCGGAGCCGTCCGAGCTCCCAGACCCGTCCGACCAGGCAGGGGCGCCGGACCAGCCCGAGCCGCCCGATGCCGCGCCGCCGGACACGCCCGATGCCGCCCCGCCAGACACGCCGGCCGCGCCGCCGGACACGCCCGATGCCGCGCCGCCGGGTTCGCCGCCGTGAGCGCGCCGCCGCCCGACCGCCCGTCCGTCTCCCGCCCGGCCGTCCGTTGGCCGCGCGGCGACGGGCCGGTCGAGCCCAGGCCCCCGCTGCGGTTGGGCCGCGACCGACCGACCGATGCGACCAGTCCGGCCCCGCCCAACCCGCCGACAACGCCGCCACCCCCGCGCGAGCGCGCCGGCCCAGCCCCAGCCGATCCGCCCGCGCCGCCACCCCCGCGCCGACGGGCCGGTCCGTCCGTCCCCAGATGGGCGGCCGAACTGCCGCGGGCGGCATCGGAACCGACGGCATCGGGCATAAAAGCTGCGGGCGGGCCGTCCGACGCCCGGCGGACCCCGTCCGTGGCCCGGTCGACCTTGCTGATGGCCTCGGGCACGGCCGTCTCCCGGCTGACCGGGATGGTCCGGGCGGCGGTGCTGGGGGGCGCCATCGGCGCGCTGACCATGGCGGCCAACGCCTTCGACGCCGCCAACGCCCTGCCCAACTTCTTCTACGCCATCCTGGCCGAGGGCGTGCTCAACGCCGTCCTGGTGCCGCAGATCGTCCGCGCCTTCGCCCGCGGGCAGGGCGAGGAATTCGTCAACCGCCTGATGACGCTGGCGACGGTGGTGTTGGCCGGCCTGACCGCCCTGCTGACGGCGACGGCTGGGTTCTGGCTGACGGCCTTCACCCAGGACTGGGACCCGGAGAAACTGCGGCTGGGCACGGTCTTCGCCTACTGGTGCCTGCCGCAGGTCTTTTTCTACGGGCTGTACCTGCTGTGGAGCCAGGTGTTGAACGCCCGCAGCGTCTTCGGCGTGGTGATGTGGGCGCCGGTGGCCAACAACCTGGTGTCGATCGCCGGCTTCGGGGTCTTCATCGGCGCTTTCGGGCGTTATGACGCCGACTCGGGGACCGGTCAGGCGGCGGCCTCCTGGTGGGGGGCGGGGCAGACGGCCCTGCTGGCCGGGACCGCCACCCTGGGGATCGCGCTCCAGGCGCTGATCTTGCTGGGGCCGGTCGCCCGGCTCGGGCTGAGGCCGCGCTGGCGCTGGGGTTTCAGGGGCTTCGGGCTGGGCCGGGCGGCCCGCATGACCGGTTGGACGGCCGCCTCGCTGGTCTTCAGCCAGGCGGCGATGTGGCTGGCGATCCGGCTGGCCTCGGCCGCTCCCGGCGCCGCGCCTGGCCAGCCGGTGGCCTCCAACACCGTTTTCACCTGGGCTTTGAGCATCTACATAATCCCGCACTCGCTCATCACGGTGTCTTTGACGACCGCCTTGTTCACCCGCATGAGCGAGCACGTCCAGGCCGGGGACATGGCCTTGGTCCGCCGGGACCTGTCCTACGGGATCATGACGACCAGCGCCTTCAGCTTCTTGTTCACGGCTTTGCTGGTGGTGCTGGCGCTGCCGCTGGCGCGCCTGCTCCAGCCCGGTATCACCCTGCCCGAGGTCGAGGCCATGACCGGCCCAATCGTGGCGATGTCGCTGGGCCTGGTGCCCTTGGGCATGACGCTGCTGATCAAGCGGGTCTTCTTCGCCCTCGAGGACGGCCGCACCCTGCTGGCTCTGCAAGTCCCGATGTCGGCCCTGTTCGCCGGGTTCTCCCTGGTCTGCTTCTGGCTGCTGCCGCCGGCCTGGTGGGTGACCGGGATCGGCCTGGGACAGACCTTGTCCTTCCTGGCCGGGGCGATCCTTAGGCTGACCTCGCTGCGGGACCGCTTGGACGGCATCGGCGGCGGCGAACTGGCCTGGATGCACGCCCGCGCCGGCGCCGCCGCCCTCCTCGCCGGGGAGGCGGGCTGGCTGGTCCTGCGCCTGTTCCCGGGCGGCGGGGCCGCCTCCCTGCCCACCGCGATCGCCGCCCTGGCGGCGGGCGGAACCCTGATCACCCTGGTCTACCTGCTCGCGTCCCGCCTCCTAGGAGTGACCCAGCTATCCGACTTCGCCGCCCCCCTCATCTCCCGCCTGCGCCCCTAAACCCAATACCGTTCAGTTAGGGTTACAATGGTGTAGTTTGGTTGTGTGCCACGGTCGGGTTGGAGGAAGCCGGTCTCGGACCGGCGGTTGTCGGATTTGGTGTCTGTCGGGGTGCTGGCGCG